>CAMNMV010000004.1 GCA_946545015.1 uncultured Clostridium sp. | reverse complement strand
TAAAAACATTAACGCTAATAGCATTAATAACACAAATACAGAAAATTCAACAAATACAACAAATACAATTAATAATAACACAAACAATTATAATACAGTCAATAATCTATAGAAAATATTATTAAAAGTATTATTAAAAATATAATAAAAAACAAGCTTAATAATTACTAATTTTGAGCTTGTTTTTTTATTATACCAATACGTCAAAATGTCTTGACACAAAACTTTTATAATAATATACTATGATTGTATTATTATAAAGAAGCATATATATATCTTTATATTTACTTCTTAAGAAAGGAATGTAATAAATATGAACAATCTAATTGAAATCAGATGGCATGGTAGAGGTGGACAAGGAGCAAAAACAGCTTCACTTTTACTTGCAGATGCAGCATTCAACACAGGAAAATATATTCAAGGTTTCCCTGAATATGGACCTGAAAGAATGGGTGCACCAATTACAGCTTACAACAGAATTAGTGATAACCCAATAACAATACATAGTAATATTTATGAACCTGATTATGTAGTTGTTGTTGACGACACTCTTTTAGAATCAGTTCCAGTAACAGCTGGTTTAAAAGAAAATGGTGCAATAGTTATTAATACTACAAAAGACGCAGAATATTTGAAATCTGCATTAAAAGGTTACAAAGGAAATGTTTACACAATTGATGCAAGAAAAGTATCAATGGAAACACTTGGAAAATATTTTCCAAATACTCCAATGCTTGCAGCAATAGTTAAAGTATCTGGAATAATGACTGATGAAGATTTATTAGCAGATATGGAAGGATCATTTAAACACAAATTTGCTAAAAAACCAGAAGTTATCGAAGGAAATATGAAAGCATTAGAATTAGCTTTGAAAGAAGTTAAAAAAATCCAATAGAATATAAAGAAAGGTGATAAATATGACTGAAATAAATTCAAATACACCTATGGAAAAATTAACAATAGGTGGAAATATTTATGAAGCTGGAAACGCAAAAGAATTTAAAACTGGTGATTGGCGAAGCATGAAACCCGTTTTCCATCCAGAGTTGTGTAAACAATGTGGAATGTGTTTTGCTGTTTGCCCTGAAAATTCAATTCCAGTTGGAAGTGATTACAAAAGAACAGATTTTGATTTTGATTATTGCAAAGGATGTGGAGTATGCGCTCAAGTTTGTCCATTTGGTGCAATAACAATGGAGGAAGAAGGTGTTAACAAATGAGTATAAGAGAAAGATTAAGTGGTAATGAAGCTGCAGCAACAGCCATGAAACAAATTAATCCAGATGTTGTAGCAGCCTTCCCTATTACACCATCTACAGAAATTCCTCAATATTTTTCAACATTTGTTGCAAATGGTTCTGTTGATACAGAATTTGTTGCAGTAGAAAGTGAACACAGTGCAATGAGTGCTTGTATTGGTGCAGAAGCTGCTGGCTCAAGAGCTATGACTGCAACATCAGCAAATGGATTATCATTAATGTGGGAAATGATTTATATAGCTTCAAGTTTGAGACTTCCAATAGTTCTATCTTTAGTAAACAGAGCTGTATCAGGGCCTTTAAACATCCACAATGATCATTCAGATGCAATGGGAGTCAGAGATGCTGGTTGGATAATGTTATTTTCAGAAAACAACCAAGAAGCTTATGATAATTTACTTATGGCTCATAGAATAGCAGAACATAAAGATGTTATGCTACCTCTAATGGTTTGCCAAGATGGATTTATTACATCTCACTCAATCGAAAACATCGAATTAGAAGAAGATGATAAAGTTAAAGAATTTGTAGGTACCTATAAACCAGAGCATTTTCTATTAAATAAACAAGAACCAATTGCTATTGGACCTTTAGATTTACAAGCACACCTATTTGAACATAAAGCACAACAAGCAAATGCAATGAGAAATGCAAAAGAAGTTATTTTGGAAGTTTCAAAAGAATTTGAAAAAATGACTGGTAGAAAATATGGATTGTTCGAAGAATATAAATTAAAAGATGCTGAAATCGCTATAGTTTGTATGAACTCAACTGCTGGAACTACAAAATTCGTTGTAGATTTGCTAAGAGAAAAAGGAATTAAAGCAGGTCTTCTAAAAATAAGAGTTTATAGACCATTCCCAGGTGAAGAAGTTGCAAAAGCTTTATCACACGTTAAAGCAGTGGCAGTTTTAGATAAATCTGATTCATTAAATGGTATTGGTGGAGCGTTATTCTCAGATGTAACATCTAGTATGTTTGTAAATGGAGTTAATGTTCCTACTGTAAACTATGTTTATGGAATTGGTGGTAGAGATACTACTTCAACTCAAATTGAATCAGTATTTGATGATTTGACAGAAATCGTAAAAAAAGGAAAAATAGATAATCCTTATAGATATTTAGGATTGAGAAAGGAGGAAAAATAAATGGCATATAATATGAAAAAAATCGTTGCTGAAACTCCTTCTCGTTTTACTGAAGGTCATAGAATGTGTGCAGGTTGTGGAGCTCCAGTAGTTGCAAGAATGATAATGAGAGCAGTTAAACCTGAAGATCACGTAGTAGTAGCTGGCGCTACAGGATGTATGGAAGTTTCAACATTTATTTATCCTTATACTGCTTGGACAGATTCATTTATCCATACAGCATTTGAATGTGCTGGTGCTACTCTATCAGGTGTAGAAGCAGCATATAAATCTCTTAAAAAGCAAGGTAAATTACCTGAAGATGAACATACTAAATTTATTGCTTTCGGTGGAGATGGTGGTACTTATGATATAGGTTTACAATCTCTTTCAGGAGCTATGGAAAGAAGACATGATATGGTCTATGTGTGCTATGATAATGGTGCATATATGAACACAGGTATTCAACGTTCTTCTGCCACACCTAGATTTGCTGATACAACAACATCTCCAGCCGGAAAAGTTATTCCAGGTAAAATGCAATCTAGAAAAGATTTGACAGAAATTATGGTTAGTCATCACTTGCCATATGTTGCTCAGACAATTGCTGTTGATAATTTCAAAGATTTATATGAAAAAGCCGAAAAAGCAATTTATACAGAAGGTCCATGTTTCTTAAATGTAATGTCACCTTGCCCAAGAGGATGGGGATATCCAACAGAAAAACTAATGGAACTTAATAAACTAGCTGTTGAAACATGTTATTGGCCTTTATATGAAGTTGTTGATGGTATATATAAAATTACTTATAAGCCTAGAAATAAACGTCCAATAGAAGACTTCTTAAAACCACAAAAAAGATTTAAACACATGTTTAAACCAGGAAATGAGTGGATGATTGAAGAATTCCAAAAAGAAGTGGATGCAAGATGGCAACAACTTTTAGATTTAGAAGCTATGACAAATAAAGCTGAATAATATATAAACAATAAGGTTTAATTTAAATATCATAGAGCTACCATTTTTATAAGTGATAGCTCTATTGCATTTTAAAAATATTTATGCTAACATATATTCAATTGATTAATTAAATTAAATTATTTGATTTTAAAATATATATTATGATTATGAGGAAAATTATGGAAGATAATAATTTAGAGGATATAAATATCAAATCAGAACAAAATATTAATGACGAAATCATTGAAGACCCTAGCCAAAAACCAAAAAACAAAAAATTAAATATAATAAGTAGCATACTTATTGTTTTAATATTCGTTGGATTGACTATATATATGATTACTGTAGATGGACTAGATAATATCACAACTTTGTTAAAATCAGTAGATTATAGATGGGTATTTGCAGGTATAGGAATTTTACTTTTATGGTTTGTATGTGATGCTATGACATTACATCTACCATTAAAAACTATGTATAAAAAACAAAAATTTAAAAATTCATTCAAAATAGCTATGATAGGTCAGCTTTTTAACAATATTACGCCATTTGCTTCTGGAGGACAACCTATGCAAGCTTATGAATTATCAAAAGAAGGAAAAAGAGTTAGTGACTCCTTATCAGCTATGACAATGAAATTTATTATTACTCAAACAGCTTTAGCAATATTTACAACTATTATAATACTTGCACAATTTGACTTTCTAAAAGATTTAATGAAAGATTATATGTGGATTGTTGTATTGAGCTTTATAGTAAATCTATTAGCTATAATATTTGTTTTACTTGCAGGAATAAATAAAAACATTATATTAACTATTTGTAAACCATTTATTAAATTAGGAAATAAATTACATATTGTAAAAAATTATGATAAAACAATAGATAAATTTGATGGTAGTGTATCTAATTTTAGTACACAATTCAAAAACATGAAAAACCATAAAAAAACAATACTTGGAATATTTGTTATGGCAATTATACAAAGTATGTTATATTATTCTATAACTTATGTAGTATATAGAGCTTTTGGAAATTATGGAGTAAGCTATTTTCAAATAGTTCCAGCTCAAGCAATTCTTCTTTTAATAATGACATTTATACCAACTCCTGGATCTGGAATTGGAGCAGAAGGTGGATTTTTAATAATATTTAATTCAATATTTAAGCAAGGTACAATAAATATGTCTATCCTATTCTGGAGAATATACACATTCTACTTACCAATAATATTTGGAGCATTTTTCTTAATACCAAGTAAGAAAAAAAGAAACTGAAATTTTATGATTTCAGTTTCTTTTTTAATCTTCATTTTCTAATTTTTCAAGTTCTTCTAATTCTTTTTTATTTTTTATTTCCTCTTCATCTAATTGTTCAACTGCTACATCTTTGATTACTTTTATATCTTTTGCATCATATTTTTTATAAACAAATCCGTCTCCGTCTTCATTTTTGATTTTTACTCTTACTCTTTCTTTTAATGTCTCAATACTATCGATTTCTCCTTCTCCATCAGCTGTTTTTACTATTGCTCCAATATGTGGTAATTTAGCCAATTTTTCTTCATAAACATTACTTTCATATTTTAAGCAACACATAAGTCTTCCACAGTTTCCTGAAATTTTAGAAGGTGTAAGTGATATATTTTGTTCTTTTGCCATTTTAATAGAAACAGGTTCAAAATCGCTTAAAAATGTACAACAACAAAGTTCTCTACCACATACTCCATTTCCACCAATTCGCTTAACCTCATCTCTTACTCCAATTTGTCTAAGTTCAATTCTTGTTTTATATATTGCTGCTAAATCTTTAACTAAATCTCTAAAGTCAATTCTACCATCTGCTGTAAAATAAAATAATACTTTACTATTATCAAATTTGAATTCAACATCTGTTAATGTCATTTCTAATCCATGTTCTTTTATTTTCTTTTCACAAACTTCAAAAGCATCTTTCTCTTTTTTCTTGCATTCTTCATAATGTTTTGTATCTTTTGGTGTTGCTATTCTTACAACTTTTTTCAAAGGTGCTACTATTTTTTCATCATCCACAACTCTATTAGGAATTAGTACTTCTGCATATTCTTCCCCTTGTGCTGTTTCAACAATTACTTTATCACCTTTTTTTATTTCTAATTTTTCTGGATTAAAAAAATATATTTTACCTAATTTTTTAAATCTTACTCCAATTATTTTTTTCAATTGACTTCCCCCCACATACTAAATAACATATTATCTATACACATATCATAATTTCCATTATTTTTTAATCTTTCCTTAGTGTTTTCCACAATTTTTATACATTTTGTGTATTTATAGTTTGTTTTTGAGAGTTCTAATAACATCACATTTATGTATTCTAAAATTGAATATATTTCTTCTTTTGAATCATAAATTGTCTTAGACATATTAATAATATCTATTATATCTTTTTTATCTAATTGATTTAAAATCATTTCTATTTGTTCGTAATCTTGTATCTTATCTTTTAATTCAATTGCTTTGCCAATGCTTCCTTGGAAAATTTTTAAAATATCATTATTTATATTTTTTATTTCATAATTATTTTCCATATAAGTTTTAAGACTATCATTATCTATTTTATCAAAATGTAGAATTATGCATCTTGATTTAATAGTATCCAAATATAAACTTTCATTACTTCCTACTAATATTATTATCGCAAACTCTGGTGGTTCTTCTAATGTTTTTAACAAACAATTCTGAGCTTCTTTTGTCATAGTATCACTATCATTTATTATATATATTTTTTTATTTGATATAATTGGCTTTTCCTGTATTTTCTTTTGCATACTTCTTATTTGATCAATCTTTAATGTATTTCCATCTGGTTCTATTATTTCAAAATCAGGATGATTTTGTGAATCAAATTCAATACAAGATTTACAAGTATTTTCACAATTGCCATTTGAAAGACATAACATTCTTTTAGCAAATTCTTTAGCAAATAGTTTTTTTCCTATTCCTTCTATTCCTATAAACATGTAACTATGTGAAACTTTTTCTTGTTCTATTGATGCTTCTATATATGTTTTAATTTTACTATTTCCAATTATATTTTCAAACATAATGCTCCTTTTTATTTATTAATCAATTCCACCAAATTTATCTAATGGCCAAAATCTAAATGCTACTGTACTTTCAATTTTATCTAATGGTACACATCCAAAAGCTCTACAATCTGTACTATGATTTCTATTATCTCCCATTGCAAATACACAATTTTCAGGGACAATAAAATCATCAAATCCTACTCCCATTACATCTGTTACAACTCCTGGTTGTAAATAATCTTCTTGTAATTCTTTTTCATCTATATAAACTTTTCCATTTTTTATCTGAACATGTTCTCCCGGCAATCCTATAACTCTTTTGATATAACTTCTCTTGTCACCCATTTCTAAAAATGTATTTACAAACCAATCCCATCCAGTTCTTTCTTCAAATTTAGCAACAGGATTTTTTAAATCAATATCACTTTCATTATATAAAATTTTAGATGGTTCCTCAAATGTTATGATTTCACCTCTTTTAGGAAGTGCATGTATTGTTCTTCCCCATCTATTAAGCCATAATCTTTGATTTTGTTCTAATGTAGGATACATCGAAACTTGTTTTACAATTGTAGGTGTTCCTATAAAAAATCTGAATATTAATGCTAATACTATTGCAATTATTATACAATATATCCATTCTAATATGTTCTTTGTCTTTGGATCCAATTAAATCATCTCTTTCATAAAAATTCTATTCAATTATATAATATTTTTTTGTTTTTAGCAATACTTTTGGGCATTTCATAGCACCACCATTTGTTATTTAGTAGTATCAATCAATTCCACCAAATTTATCTAATGGCCAAAATCTAAATGCAACAGTACTTTCAATTTTTTCTAATGGAATGCATCCAAAAGCTCTACAATCTACACTGTATTTTCTATTATCTCCCATTGCAAATACACAATTTTCTGGAACTATAAAATCATCAAATCCAACTCCTCGCACATCTGTTACCACTCCTGGTTGTAGATAATCTTCTTGTAATTCTTTTCCGTCAATATAAACTTTTCCGTCTTTTATTTGTACATGCTCTCCTGGTAATCCTATAACCCTTTTAATATAGCTTCTTTTTTCTCCAATTTCCAAAAATGTATTTACAAACCAATCCCATCCAGTTCTTTCTTGAAATTTAGCAACAGGATTTTTAAGTTCTATATCACTTTCATTATATCTAGTTTTAGTAGGTTCTTCAAATGTTATAATTTCACCTCTTTTAGGAAGTGCATGTATTGTTCTTCCCCACCTATTTAGCCATAATCTTTGGTCTTGCTCTAATGTAGGATACATAGAAATCTGTTTTACAACAGTTTGCGTACCTATAAAAAATCTAAGCAAAAATATTACAACTATTGCAATTATTATACAACAAATCCATTCTAATACATCCTTTAACTTGGGACCAAGTTTGTCCAATAAAATCATCTCTTTTCATAAATATATTTGGTATTTTCTTCTTTAAATAAATAAATTTGGGCATTTTTGCACAATCTATCTTGCAGAAATAATCCCGAAATAAAATGTCTCAAATTGCAAATTGCCCAGATTTTCTTAAAATCAATTTAACTCTTTGTAGGAATTTTTATTACAACTTCTGTACCTTGTCCCACTACACTTTTTATATCTATACTTCCACCATTTTTATCCAATATCTCTTTTGCTATTGAAAGTCCTAATCCAGTTCCTCCCATTTCACGAGTTCTAGCTTTATCAACACGATAAAATCTTTCAAATATTCTACTTAAATCTTCTTCTGGAATTCCAATTCCATTATCAAATACTTTTATATATGCATCATTATATACAAATCCAACATATATTTTTATTTCTCCGCCTTCTTTAGTATATTTTATGCTATTTGTTAAAATATTAAGTACTACTCTTTCTATATCATATTTATCAGCATAAACTGGTGGAACATCCGCTGTAACGAAACAATTAACTTTATGATTTTTCTTCTTAATTTCTATTGCAAGTTTATCTTGACATTTTTTTACTAAATCACCTAAGTCAAATGTCTCTTTTTGTGTTCTTTCCCTTTTATTATCATATCTAGAAAGTGTAAGTAAATCTGTAACTAGCTTTGCCATTCTTCGAGCTTCAGTTGCTATAACATTTAAGAATTTATCTTGTGTCTCCTTGTCATATTCACCTTCTAACAATGTATCCGCATATCCCATTATCGATGTTATTGGCGTTTTTAATTCGTGTGAAACATCAGCTACAAATTCTTTACGCATATTATCAAGTTTTACATGTTCTGTTATATCTTGTACAACCGCAATCACACCATCTGGCCTATCATCTTGATTTCTAAATGGTGCAAAAAATATATTTATATATTTATCATCTACTTGTACTCTTTGTTCTGTTGATGTCCAGTTTTCTAAATAAATTATTTTTTCCATATTTATATCTAAATTAAATTTATTAAATATATCTTCAAATGTTGAATCTTCTGGTCTTATACTTAACAATTTTTTAGCTACTGGATTTATTAAAATTATTTCTTTATTCATATTAAAAGCAACAATACCATCTGTCATATGTCTTAATATTGTTTCTATTTGATTTTTCTTTGTTGAAACCTCATTTAATTGGTCTTTTAATTCAGTAGTCATCATTCCAAACAAATCATCAACTTTATCCAAGTTTTCTTTTTTTGTTGTCTTTTTAGATTCCTCTTTTGTCGACATTTCTTCTGCACTTTTAATTAATTTATTTAATGGATAAATAATAAATTTAGATAAATACAATTTTATTATTAATACCAAAATTAAAAAAGCACCAACTCCTACACCAAATACTATTTTTTGTGAATTTTGAATTTGTTCTATTGTAGAACTCATATTTTCTAATGAATTATTACTTATTTGATTATTTAAATCATTTATTAAGTTTATATTAAAAATGCCTATACCACAAATAATTAATAAACCTATAATTAATACTATTAATATTGTCTTTGATTGTACACTTTTAAACATGTTTAGACATCCTCTCATTTTGTTTTATTTTAAATTTTTTTCATTTACCAATTTTAATATTTCACTATAAATCATATCAATTGTTCCGTTTATTGATATACTTAATGCATTCATTCCCATTTTTTCTAATGTTCCATCATTTAATATAATTTCATTTATTGTTTTGTTAAGTATTTCTCCATTTAATTCATTATTTACAATAATTCTTGCTGCCTCTTCTTTTTCTAATGCTTTTGCATTATACATTTGATGATCATTACTTACATTAGGTAGTGGCACTAATACTGAAGCTTTTCCTAAATTTGAAATTTCAGTAATTGTCATGGCTCCACTTCTTGCAACAATTAAATCTGATACATTCATAATTTCTTCCATATTGTAAATATATGGTAAAATCTTAATATTTGGAATCAAATTAATATTTATTTTTTTATCATCTAATTTTTCTTTAATTATGTCATATTGTTTTGGTCCAGTTGCCCATATAATTTGGTAAGCTTGATTCTTTTTATTTTCAATTATCTCAATCAATGCCTCATTAATTTTTTGTGCCCCCTGACTTCCGCCATAAACTAATATTACCGGTTTTGAAGAATCTAGACCACATTCATTTAATATTTTCTCTTTTTGTTCGTTTGTATATTTTTGTTTTTTAATTTTTACTGGTGTGCCAGTACAAACTACCTTTTTAGCTTTTGTTAATCTTTCTTTGGTTTCATCAAATGAAACTAAAATTGTATCAACTTTTTTTGAAAGCATTGTAACAGCTTTACCAGGAAAAGCATTACTTTCATGCAACATTGTTGGGATACCAGCTTTGTGAGCTGCAGTAATTGCAGCTCCACATATGTATCCTCCAGTTCCTATTACAATATCTGGTTTAAATTCATTAATTATTTTCTTTGCTTGACCTAATCCTTTATAAGTCTTATATAGTTTTTTAATATTATCTATAGAAATTTTTTTACTTAAACCATAAGCTTCGATTGTTTTTAATTCATATCCAGCTCTTGGTACTAAATCATTTTCTAACCCTCTAGTTGTTCCTAAAAATATTATTTTAGAATTCTTTTGTTCCTCTTTTATTTTATTGGCAATTGCAATCCCAGGATTAATGTGTCCTCCTGTTCCTGCTGCTGCAATAATTACTTTCATCTTATCACCTCTGTCTTAAATTTAGATTATGCCGCAACTTTATTTCCCGCTCTTGAAATATTTAGTAATACTCCCATTTCACATAATAATACTAGAAGAGCTGTTCCTCCATAACTAAAGAATGGTAATGGCATACCTGTTGCTGGCATTGAAGATGTAACAACTGCTATATTTATAATTACTTGTATTGCCACCAGAGCCGTTATTCCGGACGGCCATTAAGCTACCAAACATGTCTGGTGCTCTCATAGCAATAAGCACACCTCTCCATATAAAAATTCCAAACAATAGCATAACAATTGTACAACCCAAAAATCCCATTTCTTCCCCTAATATTGAGAATATGAAATCATTATGTGGTTCTGGTATATACAAATACTTTTGTTTACTTTCACCAAGTCCACTTCCAAATAGTCCTCCTGATCCAATAGCATATAAACTTTGTATTACTTGCCAGCCATCACCAGTTGGATCTTGCCATGGGTCCATAAACGTTACAACTCTTTGAAGTCTATATGGTGAAAATATAATAACTGCTATTAATATTGGTATTCCAATTGAGCCAATCGTTCCTGCAAAATGCTTAAATTTGCATCCTGCTACTATCATCATAATACTGCAAATACCTATAATTACAATAGATGCACTAAAGTGTGGTTGCAACATTAAAAGTCCTATAATTGGTGCTAATAAAGCTAAGTGTTTTAAAAATCCTAATTTATAATCCTTTAATTGATCTCTATTTTTGGTTAATATTCCAGCATAAAATACTATCATTAATATTTTTACTAATTCAGATGGTTGGAATGAAATTGTTTCTGTAAAATAAATCCATCTCTTTGATCCATTGATATTTTTTCCCATTACTAAAACCATTAACAATAGTATTATTGCAATTATCCATGAATGCTTATAAAATTTTTTATAAAATCTGTAATCAATTTTTGATATAAATATCATCGCTACTATTCCAATTACTGCGAACAATAATTGTTTTGAAAAATATTTATAGCTATCGCCACTTTCAGATAAAGCAGATGGTGAACTAGCTGACAATACCATTATTAATCCAATTGTAAGTAACAATAATATTGTAATTAATAGTGTAAAATCAAGTGGATGGTTTAAAAAGCTTGAAAAACTTTTTCCTTTTTTAGCCATTATATTTAATCCTTTCTTTTACTATTTTTCTAAATTATTTTAACTCCAATTACACATAGCGCAAGTGTTATTAAACTAAATATTATTACAACTTTATTCTCTGACCAACCTGATAATTCAAAATGATGATGTAATGGAGCCATTTTAAATATTCTATTTCCTGTCTTTTTAAAATATAAAACTTGTATCATAACAGATATTGTTTCAATTACAGGTACTAATGCTATTATTAATAATAATATTGGCATCTTCAAATATAGTGCCATTGCAGATATAACTCCACCTAGAAGAAGTGAACCTGTGTCTCCCATAAAAACTTTTGCTGGGTGTAAGTTAAACATTAAAAATCCTAAAGTTGCTCCTATTGCTACACTACCAAACATTGAAAGTTCTGGTAATGAGAACATGATTCCTAAAACTGTTAATGCTGTTATAATTATTGAACTAACACTTGATGCTAATCCATCAATTCCATCTGTTAAGTTAATTGCATTCGTTGTTCCTAATATAACTAAAATCGCAAATGGTATATAGAAATATATTGGTAAATCTATAAAAATATTTGCAAATGGTATATATGTTTGTGTTCCCCAATTTAGTCCATAAATTAAGTATAGAACATATCCTACAGAAATAGTTAGAAGACCAAGCATCTTGTAACTTGGCTTCAATCCTTTTGTATTTTTTAATACTAATTTTTTGAAATCATCTATAAATCCTACTACTCCAAAACCTAATGTTAAAATTAACATTGGTATTAATCTATGTGCAATATCTCCTTGCCCTGTTGCATTTAAATATATATATGCGCCTACAACTGCAATTATCATTGTAATAATAATTATTATTCCTCCCATTGTAGGTGTCCCTTGTTTTTTCAAGTGTGATTGTGGACCGTCATCTCTTTCGATTTGTCCTACTTTTAATTTTCTAAGCATTGGTATTGTTATTATTCCTAATATTACTGATATAACAAATGATATTAATAATATTACTATATTAAAATTCACTTTTATCAAACCTTTCTATTCTATTTCTTTTTTTCTTTTTCTATCTCTTCTATTAGATCTTTTACAATTATTCTTTCATCAAATGGATGTTTAACACCATTTATTTCTTGATAAGGTTCATGCCCTTTGCCGGCTAAAACTATTAAATCCCTTTTATTAGCCATTTTTATTGCTTCTTTTATAGCTTCAACTCTATCAACAATTACTTTATAATTTCCTTTTGTTTTCTTTATCCCTTCTTCGATTTGGTCAACAATTTTTTGTGGATCTTCTGTTCTTGGATTATCAGATGTAATTATTGTAAAATCAGCCACTCTTCCTGAAATTTCGCCCATAATTGGTCTTTTTCCACTATCTCTATCTCCACCACAGCCAAATACACTTATTACTCTTCCTCTTGTATAACCTTTTACAGCTTGTAATATATTTTCTAAACTTTCTGGTGAATGAGCATAATCAATCATTATTGGTAATTCTAATTTATTATCAACTAATTCTGATCTTCCTGGAACTCTTACTTCTAATAAAGCTTCTTTAATAACTTCTGAAGATACTCCTAATTTTTTAGTAACACTAATTGCAGCTAGTGCATTATAAATACTAAATCTTCCTGGGATTCCAACCTTAACTCTTTCATTTTTATCAGAAATCTTTGCTCTAAAATCAGCAAAAGAATTAGTTATCGTAATATCTCTAGCATTTAAATTTGCAAAATTATCAATTCCATAAGTTGTTATTTCACTATTTGGAAATAATTTTGGAATCTTAGCTCCATATAAATCATCAACATTAACTATACCAGTTTTGCACATTTCAAATAATTTCATCTTTGAATTGAAATAATCTTGCATATCTGGATGTTCTTTTTCACTAATATGATCTTCTGAAAAATTAGTAAATAAAACTATATCAAACTCACATCCATCAACTCTATGTAATTTTAAACTTTGAGATGATACTTCCATAACTACATATTCAACTTTTTCTTCTGCCATTTTATTAAATATTTGTTGCAATTCTAAACTTTCTGGTGTTGTTCTATCACTTTCTTTTAATAATTTACCATTTATGTAAGTTGCAATTGTTCCAACTAATCCAACTCTTTTTCCTGCTTTTTCTAATATTTCTTTTATCATAAATGTTGTAGTTGTTTTTCCTTTTGTACCTGTAACTCCAATTAATTTAAATTTTCTTGATGGATTATCATAAAAATTTGCTGAAGTTATAGCTAGTGCTTTTCTTGTATCAGGAGCCATTAGTATTGTTACATCACTTGGTATTTTAATTTCTTTTAAATTACATCCTTCTTCAATCATTACTGCTGTAGCTCCATTTTCAATTGCACTTTCAATAAATCTATGTCCATCAACAGAAAAACCTTTTATAGCAACAAATAAATATCCCTGTTTTACTTGTTTCGAATTACTTTCTATTCCATTTATTTCTAATTCTAAATCACCTTTCAATTTAAGATTTTCAAGTCCTAATAATAAATTTTTTAATTTCATAAATATTCAATCCCTTCAAGATTTTTACTAATTATTTTAAGAGCTAAAATTATATCTCTCAAATCTTTTACATTATATAACTAAAATGAATTTTTGTATAGGGTTTTACTTAAAAAAAGTCCTTTAATAATATTTATTAAAAGACTTTTAATTTATTCTTTATAGTTATTTTTTTATTACATTAATTGCATCTTCCAAAGTGAGATTTTCTTGTTCACCTGTTATCATGTTTTTAAGTGATACCACACCATTTTTTACTTCATCTTCACCAATTACGATTACATATTTTATATTTAATTTATCGGCTATTTTAAATTTTTTAGCCAGTTTTTGTTCTTCAATATTTATTTGTGCTTTAATATCATTTTCTCTTAGTTTTGTTGCAATTTCTGCTACTTTTTCATATTCATCACTCATAGAAATAACTAACACATCTGATATTGATTCATCATCTGCTGAAATTATTCCATTATCCATAAGCAAGAAAAATAGCCTTGTTAATCCAATTGATATTCCAACTCCTGGCATTTTTCTATCAGTATAATATTCAGTTAAATTATCATATCTTCCTCCTGAACATACACTTCCTAAATTTCTATATTCATTTAAAAATGTTTCATAAACTGTTCCAGTATAATAATCTAAACCTCTTGCTATTGTTAAATCTATTTTTAGATTTTCTTCAGGAACGCCAAACATTCCTATAAAGTTAACTACAGTTTTTAATTCTTTTAACCCTTCCAAAAATGTTTCATCAATAATATTTAATTTTTCTAATTCTTCAAGTTTTTTGTTATTATTACCTTCAATTTTTAAGAATTGCATAATAACTCTTACTTGTTCTTCTGAAATTTCTTTAGATAATTCTTCTTGGACTTTATCTGGTCCAATTTTATCTATTTTATCAATTATTCTTAATATTTCAGCTGAATTTTCTTTTAGGTTTAAGCTACTAAATAATCCATTTAATATTTTTCTGTTATTAATACATATAGTAAATTCATTAAATCCCAAATTTTTAAATGTATTATAAATTATTGCTGGTAATTCAGCATCATTTATTATTGATAATTTTCCATCGCCAATAATATCTATATCACATTGATAAAA
Source organism: uncultured Clostridium sp. (assembly GCA_946545015.1). Classification (GTDB taxonomy): domain Bacteria; phylum Bacillota; class Clostridia; order TANB77; family CAG-508; genus CAG-269. The sequence goes on along the minus strand of CAMNMV010000004.1, from coordinate 36,516 downwards.
TTCTCTATATCTACCTCTTTGTGGCTTTTCCCCACGATAAACCTTTCCTATTTGATATCTTTTAAATGGAAAACTTAATTTATCATAATATTCAGTTACATATTTTGAAAGTGGTACTGTTAAATCAAATCTTAAAGCTAAATCATTTTCCCCTTTTTCAAATCTATATATTTGTTTTTCAGTTTCTCCACCAGCTTTAGCAAGTAAGATTTTTGCATCTTCTATTATTGGTGTATTTAATGGTAAAAATCCATATTTTTCATAAGTTTTTTGTATTGTTTCTTTCATTCTATTAAAAAGAATTTGTTCATTTGGTAATAATTCCATAAATCCTGGTAATGTTTTTGGTTTCATTTTTTCACTCATTTTAATTCCCCCTTAAAATCTAAAAAGCTATATAGGAAAATATACTTTTTATATTTTATACCTATATAGCTTTTATATTTTATATTATATAGGCACCTCAAATTAACTTGTGCCTTCACATTTCTTAGACACAAGTATAAAAATGATGATGCACTTTATTTAATAAAACTTCTACTTTCATTTTTATTCCTCTTTCATTTCCAAATTTATATTATTTTACTCCAAAATTTGATTTAAGTCAATAGTTTTTAATCAAATCCATTACATAACCGCCAGCTAACCCTTGTGTAATTTGATTTTCGAGCTTTTCTGTGATATAATTAATTTATAATTATTTAATGTAAAAGGAGTTGAGGAAAATGAACAATAAAGATTGCAAACCAGTATCTAATGATTTAACTCTAACAATAAAAAAAGAAAATAGAATAACTCTAAAGAAAGTTACTAAAAAACTTAGTCGTATGACTGTTAAAACTGTTTTTTATTTATTTCTTCTAACTCTAGCAAATATATTTATTTAGCATTAATTAATTATTAATAATTTTAGTTTTTAATTATATATATTTATTATTTATCTAATAAATTTTAAAATAAGCCTTATGGCTTATTTTTATTTTTCAAGTTTAATTAAATTGAATTTTAGATTTCTAAATATACACTATTTCCTTTATAAATTACAATTCCTGGTTGTGGTGTTTGATTTATAATTTTTTTGTTTTTTATTTGTACATCTTCATTTTGATTTTCTTTTTCATTTCCATTTACTTTTATAGTTAAACCATTTTCGTTTAAAATTTTTTCTGCTTCTCCAATACTTTTTCCGATAACATCTGGTACTACAACTTCTTCTTTTTCTTCTATTTCATCTTTATTTGCTTGTTCCACCTCTAAATATGGTAGTACTTCACTTAATATTTGCCCGCCTACTGGAGCTGCTACACCACCTCCTTGGTGTCCTCCTTCTCCTGTTGGATTATATAAAGTAACCAATACTACTACTTGTGGATCATCAATAGGTGCAACACCACAAAATGATGTTACATATTTCCCTGTATTTACTCCATCTTCTGAAGTTCCTGTCTTACCACCTATTCTATATCCAGCAACTTTAGCATTTTTACCAGTCCCTTCACTTACAACAGATTCCATCATGCTAAGTACTTTTTCAGAAGTTTCTTTTGATATGACATTATCAAATTTTTCAACTGGAACTTCTTTTATTTCTTTTGTTTTGCTATCAATAATTTTTGTTACAACTCGTGGTTTAATTTTATTTCCTCCATTCGCAATACAAGAAACAGCTGTCACTAATTGAATTGGAGTTATTTCAAATCTTTGGCCAAAACTAATTGTTGCAAGTTCAACTGGTCCTGCTTTTTCTTTAGACAAAAATATCCCTTTTGCCTCTCCTGGTAAATTAATACCTGTTTTATCTAATAAACCAAACTTTTCTAAATAACTATAGTACTTCTCTACCCCTATTTTTTGTCCTAGACCAATAAATACAGGATTACAAGAATTCATTAATGCTTGCCTTAAACTTTCAGAACCATGTGGTCTATAATATCTCCAACATTTTATTCTTACTCCTGCAACTTCAATTCCTCCTGTACAACAAAATTCTCCTGCTTTATCCGTATCAGTTATCCCTTCTTCTAAAGACGCAGAAGCTGTTATTAATTTAAATACAGAACCAGGTTCATAGGTATCTGCAATTGCCTTATTTCGCCACACCGCTTGTAATTGTTTAGTTTTTTCGCTTTGTTCTAACATATCCCAATTATCTTTCAAGTCTTCTGTATATGCTTCATATGGTTCATTTAAATTATAATTTGGATATGTTGCCATTGCCAATATATCTCCATTTTGTGGATTCATTATTACAATATTACCACCATCTGTACATATATTATCAATACAAGCTTCTTTCAAATATTTTTCTGCAATCGATTGTATATTTAAATCAATTGATAAAACTATATCATTACCATTTATAGCAGGAATATAATTTTCTCCTTCAGTTCCAATTTCCTGTCCCCTTGCATCACTATGTCTTTGTATTGCGCCTTTAGTTCCCTTAAGCACTTCATCATATCTTGCTTCTATTCCATCTAGCCCCTGATTATCACTTCCACAAAATCCAATAAATTGTGAAGCAAGTGTACTATATGGATAATACCTTTTCGTATCTTCATCTATATTTATTCCTTTATCGATATTATTTTCTTGTATCCATTTTCTAAGTTCATCTGTTTTATCTTTATCTAATCTTTTGACTATTGTTTCAATTGAACTTCTCCTATTTACTTTTTTTAATACTTTTTCATAATCCAAATCAAAAATATCAGATAATGCTTTTGCTACTTTTTCTTTATCTTTTTTATCTATGTTTCCTGGATTTACAGTAACAGTTTCAACACTACTACTTATGGCCAATATATTTTTTCCTGTGGAATCAAAAATAGTTCCTCTTTTAGGAGATATTACTCTATCTAATGTTTGCTGATCATATGCTAATTTCTTTAATTCTTTTCCTTCTATCAATTGAATGAATCCAATCCTTATTGCCAATAATATAAAAATAGTAAAAGCAATAAATAAAAAATTTCTCATTTTCTTTTTACCCGACAATTTTATTGAATCCATAAAAAAACACCTCTAATAATTCTATTAGAGGTTATTATTAATTATAACATATTCTGTTCTTTCACGTATTTTTCTAATAATTCTTTAGCAAATGAATTTACAATTACATAATTATCTTTTAAAAATTCCTTATTTAAATATTTTGTTAATATATTTGAATTCTTGTGTTCTAATAATAGTAAATTACTATTATTCATTAGTAATGAATAAATATATGTTATTTCATTTTGTATTATAAATTTTCCTTCAAAATCCCCATCTAGTGGAGAACATTCTAATACAGTGAACTTATTATATAAATTATTAGCTAATGCCTTTATTCTCATCTTTTCCATTTTTTCCACTTCTGTCATATTGTAAAAATCCTTATCAATTAATGCCTTAGTAACTTCTTCCAAAGTATCATATTGAAAGTCTTTACCATTTTCTATTATTATTAAATTTTTCAACATATATTTTCTCCCTAAATAATTTATTTAACTATATCTTGACTATCTTTTTCTAAATACATATTTTTAATTTTTTCATACTCATCCATTTCTTGTCCAAGTACACAATCAGGCCCTGTAAATACTTTTTTTCCAACACGTTTTTTTTCAATATATATAGATTTACTAGCCACTTTTTCAGTAATTACTTTTTTCACACTTTGATTTTTATCTATTAGTTTACTGTTTGTTTCATATCTTTTCATATAAACATCTTTTATACTTTCAGGTACTACTATTTTTAATAATTCACTTAACTTTTCTTCATCACTTATTTCTTTATCTTTAATTTTTTCAAAGCTTTCTATTTTTATTCTATCTTCTTCTGTTAATTTGCCTTCTTGTTTAGATTGAATTATTGCTAAATCTTCTGCTGTTTTTATTAACCCTCCAAATAAGTTTATGTTTTCAATCCATGTTTTAGCATCGATTGTACCATTTGCTAATCTAAATTCTACAGTATTATATCGTTCTCCTACATTTGCAAAATTAATTCCATAAGCTCTATCAACTTGAACATCTTTAATAAATTTTTTCAAATCTTCCTCAGATTCTAGTTTTACTGTATCGCAATTAAGTCTTTTTTCAATTGCACCAGAAATTGGCTTTGCATATTTTCCTATGTCATTTCTTGGTATTTCACCTTCTTTATTACTAATAATATACAGTATTTCTTCACAATTCCCCCATAATTCAGTTAAATTTTCCCAACTTTCTTTTGTTGTCAAATAATGTGCACCAATATGAACATGTCCTCCACATCTTTCTGATACAGTTTGGCCAAATGAATTAATAATTCCACATACTTTTTTTATTGATTCTGTAGTTATTTGCGTATCTCCAGTTAAAATTGGGGATACTACTTCAACTCCATTTTTTAAGCTACCATCGTATCCACTAGACCACCCATTCTCAAAATCACGTAAAGCTATTAAAATCTCACTATTTTCTCCTTCACACTCAATTTCTACTCCTATTGTCATATTTTCTGGTAGGAGTATTTCTGCGTCTATGTTTGATTGGCTACTATTTTGTTCTTTATATCTTCCTTTATCTTTTGCATAATTGATTATAAATTCTGTTTCACCAACCTCTTTAAGTAAAGTTCCTAAATTTCTTTCATCATTATATAATCCTAAGCTTTTACTTTTCTCATCATTTAACAATATGTTTTTTATATATTGTTTATCTCCTAATTCTAAAAGCAAAAACATAATACTTTTGGAATCTAGTCTTAACTTTTTAATTTTTTCTTGATCTTCTATGATATTTTTAATATATGTTTTTTCCCCGACACCTACAATAAGAGCATGGATATTTTTTGTAGTAAATTCAAATTTTTCGATTTTTCTAGGATCTTCTAAAATACTTTTCATATATTCTTTATTCTTAGTAGTTTGAATTAATGTAGTTATATCATCATTAGTTAATTTAAGTTCTTCTATTTTTTGAGGATTATCCAATAGATTCCTTATATATTCAAAATCTCCTATTGCATTAATTAGTGCAATTTTTTTTCTTGCATCTATTCCTAATTCTTCAGTTTTTTTATCATCTAATAATATATTTTTTTGATATTCTTTATCTTTTAATGATACAATTACAGAAAACAAAAGAGAAGATTTAACACTCATTTTTTCTCTTTTTTCTGGACTTTCAATTATTTCTTTTTTATATTCTTCATCTCCCCAATCTTTTAGTAAAAGCTGTAATTTTACTATATTATCTATTCCCATATCTTTTCGTCTTTGTCTATCTTCAATAATTTCATGTACAAATTCTTTATTTTTTGAATATGTTAAAAATATAAATCCCAATCCGTTGTTTTTACTTATTTGGTTACAAAAATATTCAAATCCTTTTTTATCAACTTTTTCCATTATCTTGGCATATACTTGTTCCATAGCTTGTTTAAATACATTTTTTTCCTCTATATATGATGCATCAAATTCCATACCAATCATTTTGAATATTTCTTTATAATTACGATTTTTTAAATTTAGAAATAATTGATCAATTTCATTCTCATTCATATAAACTATATCTTCCTTTGACTTTTGTTTTTACTAAATATTTTTTTAATTTTATTTAAAAACTTAGTAAATATATTTTCTTTTTTGTATTCTACCATTTGTATATCTGAATTTATTTCATTTCTTGTTTTTTCTTCACTGTCTAATTTTTGATTTTTGTTACTAAATTCATCAGTATAAATATTTTTTAATTTTTTTTCTTCTTCTCTCATTATATCATATTTAAACTTTTGCTTAATTCTTATTTTCTGTTCATCATCAGCCCAATAATTCAAATAAATATCAGCTAATATAACTTTAGTTTCTTTTAATAACTCTTGTTTTTCAAACTCAGTATTATTATCTAATATAAATTCATAATTATCATCCATGTTATTTTTTATCATATTTATATATGAATTCGGAATTTTTTCTACATCTTCGCGATTCATATTTTTTAAAATCTCACATACTTCTTTAAATGCATATGGATAATTTTCTACTTTTAACATATTTTCTCCTCAACAAAATATTTATATAAAAAACCACTTGCAAACTTTATATATTTTGCAAGTGGTTTAATTTCCAAACAATGAATCCCATAATTGTTCAAACCAACCTTTTTTGTTATTTTCTTCAATAATAACTTTCTCAGATGGTGATTCAACATAGTCTTTTTTGGGTAATGTAATATAAATTGTTTGCTTATTTGTTAATTTTTTCATTCCTAATTTTTCTTTTGCTTGTTGCTCAATGTAATTATTATTTAATCCATTAGCAATGCTTACTTTTAATTGTTCATTTTCTTTTTGTAATGTTGATAATTCTCTTTTTAATGTTTGAACATTATTGAATTTTTCATTTATTTGAGAGTTTCTGTAACTTATGGTAAGAAGCAACGCAAAAATCGCAACTATAGTGCAAGTTGTTCTTACTTGTTTTTTCTTTTCACTAGAAGATACTTTTACTCTTTGTTTTCTTTGTTCTACAACCCTTATATTTTCTTTTCTTTTTGGGTTATATGTTGGTTCTAGTTTTCTAGGACTTGTCTCATATTGATATCCTAGTCTTGCCATAAGTTACTCACCTCCTTTGTACTTTTAAATTTTTTCAAATATTCTAAGTTTTGCACTTTTAGATCTTGTATTTTCTTCTTGTTCTTCTTTTGTTGCAATAATTGGTTTTCTTGTTATTATATTACCAATTTTTTTTGCTCCGCAAACGCAATATGGTAAATCACTTGGGCATGTACATTTTCCGTTCGCTTCTATAAATGAATCTTTTACAGCTCTGTCTTCTAAAGAATGGAAAGTTATTACACATAATCTTCCTTCAGCATTTAAAACATCTATACAATCTTTAATTGTATTTTTCAATGGTTTTATTTCATTATTTACTTCAATCCTAATTGCTTGAAAAGTCCTTTTGGCTGGATGTCCATCTTTTTTAGCAAAAGCTGGTATTGATTTATCTATAATATCTACCAATTCTTTAGTAGTCGTAATTTCTTTATTTTTTCGACAAATGCAGATATTTTTCGCAATTTGCCTTGAAAATCTTTCTTCACCATATTCAAAAATAATTCTGGCCAAATCTTCTTCTTTATAATTATTTATTACAAATTTTGCATCTAATTCTTGTGATTTATCCATCCTCATATCTAATTCATTTTCGCCAAGATAACTAAAACCACGTTCTTTTTCATCTAATTGATATGATGAAACTCCTAAATCTAATAAAATTCCATCAACTTTTTCAATTCCTAGATTTTCAAGAATCTGTTTAATATTATCATGATTATCATGAACATAGATTACATTTTGATAGTTTTTAAGTTTTTCTTTAGCAGCACTTAGCGCTTCTTCATCTCTATCTATACCAATAAGTTTGCCTTCTTGACTTAGATTTTCAACTATTTTTTTACTATGTCCTGCTCCACCTAAAGTACCATCAACATATATTCCATCAGACCTAATTTTCAGTCCTTCAATACATTCGTTTAACATTACTGGATTATGTTTAAATTCCAATTTAACACCTCTTGCATTTTAAAGTTTAACAGCTGGTATTTAAATTAAGTACCAGCTGCATTTATATCATAAGTATCTTTATTTGTTCTTTTGTAATGTTTTCTTTTGCAAGAAAAGTCTTTTGCATCTTAATATTTCATTAGTGCAATTTTCCATTGTACTTTACCATTTTATCTTTGGTAATAAATTTATCTTTTGTGTCCTGATAATTTATCTTATGAAATTTTATCTTTTGTATTTTAAAAATTTATCTTATGAAATTTTGTCTTTTGTAATTTTAAAATTTTATCTTTTGTACTTTCAACTTTTTCTTTTGTATTTTAATCTTTTGTATTATATAAACTTTTTCAAGTTATATACCAAGCATTGTCATGTTTTGAGCAATTTCATCTGCTGAAATATTTTCATCACATTTTTGCCATGTTTCTTTATCCCAAATTTCAAGTCTAGTTCCAACACCAATAATTACAGCTTCTTTTTCAAGATTTGCTGCTGTTCTTAAGTTTCCTGGTATCAAAAATCTTCCTTGTTTATCAATTTCGCATTCTGTTGCTCCAGATAAGAAAAATCTTACGAAATTTCTACTGTTTCTATCAGAAAGTGGTAGTGATTTTAATTTAGTTTCAAAGTTCAACCATTCTTCTTGAGAAAACGCAAATAAGCATCCATCTAACCCTTTTGTTACGATGAACTTATCCCCTATATCTTGCCTTAATTTAGCAGGCATTATCAACCTACCTTTAGCATCTAGAGAATGCTCGTATTCTCCTATTAGCAATGGTTTCCACCTTCTTTCATTTCTGTACCACTTTGTACCACTTTGTACCACTTTTGTTAAATTTTAATATAACTTTTATAAATTTGCAATACTTTTTCAAAAATTTTTTATTTTTTTTACAATTTCTTTTCAATTTATGTTCAAAAATATTTCATTGTAAAACTAATAGTATTACTTTATTATTTTTATTAAACTGTTAGTTCGTTCTATTTTTCACTTTCAATTGCTATACTCAAGTTTAGATATTAATCTAGGAGGTCTATTATGAATAACGTAGAAAAGAATTATAGGAAAAGTATAGGAAATAAAATCAAACTTGCTAGATCACAAACAGAATATACACAAGAAAAACTCGCAGAAAAATTATCACTATCATCAAGATATATTAGCCAATTAGAAAGAGGAGTTGCTTTTGGAAGTGCAACAACAATAGTAAATCTTTGCAAAGCTTTAAATATTAGTTCTGATTTTCTATTTAGTGATATTATCGAAACAAATCTTCCTACATTACATGATTCTATTGATACAAATTTCTTAGAAAACTATTTACAACTAAATGATAATAATAAAGAAATCATAAATGTTTTATCAAAACAACTTTTAAAAATGCAAAATAAAACCGAAAGTAAAAAGTAATACTTTCGGTTTTATTTTATTAATTATATTTTTAATTTTAATTTAATTTTTAATTTAATATAATAACTCTAATTTACTCATCCAATAATTTCAATTCTTCAACAAATTTATCAAAATATCTTTTTACGCAACTTGATATTTCAATATATATTTTATCTTCTTCCGGAAAAGAATGTATTGCACAATGACTTTCTGCCAATAGCCATAATCCTGTATAACCTTGTTTTGGAAAATAGTGTTCAGTTTTATTTATAACCGTAAATCCACTATTTTTCAATTTTTCTTCTATTTCTAATACAAATTTTTCTTCATCTCTATATTTCACCCATATATTAAAATTATACATTATCGCTTTCATTCTATCACCTACCAATTTTGCACTTCTTCATTATAATACATTATAAGTGAAGGCTTAAACATATCATTTTCGTTTACTGTATTTAAATCAATACTTTCATCTTTACCAAAAACAAATAGTGCTTGTATATTTGATTTATCAAGATATTGTGTTTCTACTGATAAATCTTTCAATTGATTATTTCCATTAAATGCTAGATTAAATCCCCATTCTCCAAATGATGGTACTTGAATATGATATGGTATTACATTATTAAACTGTGTTTTTATAGTTTTATTTATGCACCAAAATGATTTTCTAGCATAATATGGACTTGTTGATTGTGTAACCATAACACCATCATCTGTTAAATTAGCTTTTATATAATTGTAAAAAACATTTGTATAAAGCTTATTTAAACTTTCATTATTAGGATCTGGCAAATCAATTATAATTACATCAAACTTTTCTTTATTTTCTTTTACATACATGTATCCGTCTTGATTAATTACTTTCACCTTTTCATTTTTTAGTGAATTTTCATTTAAATCTGCAATTTGTCTATCTTGGGTACACAAATCTGTCATATCCTTATCAATATCGACTAAAACAATTTCATTTATATCATTATATTTAAGCAATTCTCTTGCAGCTAATCCATCTCCCCCTCCTAGAATCAGAACTCTATTATGAGAGTTCGCATACATCATGGGAATATGAACCAATGCTTCATGATATCTGTATTCATCGCTTGAACTAAACTGTAAATTTCCGTCTAAAAATAGTCTAGTATCATCTTTATGTTTTGTCATAATAATTTTCTGATATGCCGTTTGCCTGGATAAAATTATATCATCACGATATAACCCTTGCTCAATATTTTTTGTAATCATATTCCCTGTACATAAAAATACTATCATTATAATAAACAATACTATTACCATCGAACGGACTAACTTGCATTTTTCAATATAATTTCTATATTTTAAAACAATTAATAAAGCTGCTGCAACATTAATCGTTCCAACTAGAAGTGCTGTCGTTATAAATCCTAAATTAGGAAATAATAATATTGGGAATAATATAGATCCTATTAATCCTCCAATATAATCAAATGTGAAAATATTAGCTAAATTTTTTCTAACATTACTTTCATTACTTTCTATTACTCTAGTAAGTATTGGTATTTCTAGTCCTACAAATATTCCTATTAAAATTATAAGTGTATACATTATTAATATGTATATTTCTGTATATATATTAGTTAAAAATAAAATTAAGCTTGAAAATCCACCTAATATGCCTATACTCATTTCGATAAATATAAATTTATTAAACAATTTTTCTTTGATATATTTTGATAAATATGAACCTATCCCCATAGCACTCATATATAATCCTATAGTTATTGAAAATTGTAAAACACTATCTCCTTGTAAATACGAACTTATAGCACTTATTATCAATTCATATATTATTGAACATATTGAGATTAATAATGTTGTTACTAATAATAATCTACCATCAAATTTTGCTTTATTATTTTCATTATCGTGTTGTTCTTGCTTTTGCTCTTTTTCTTTCTTCATTTTATAATACACCACTCATTATTATTGCTATTCCTACAAACATACCACTAAGCATTATTCCTACTGCTTTGTTATGATTATCTACTTCTTCTGTAAGTTTAAAATCTTTTCTAAATTTAAATTCTATTGCTTTATATCCTATAATACAAAATACAATTCCTATTAAAACAAATATTGCGATTTCTAATAATTTAAACCATATTGCTGTTTCCATATTTTTCCCTTCTTTCTTTAATTCTATTTTTTAATTATTTTATTTTTAATCTTCTAGTTTTATTATTTTATAACTGTTCTTATAATTATTCCCACTGCTATAAATATTCCTGCTATTATAAATCCTGATGCTACATTTTTCTCTTTTAATTCTTTGTTAAAATCATATGGCACTACTAAATCAAATAAGAACATACTAATTATCATTAACACTAGTCCTATTCCTCCATATAATAAAGTTTGTAAAACTTCATTCCATAAATTTTCCATATTTTCCTCCTTTTATTTACCTGAGCTTGTTCCTCCACCGCTCGATTTTCTACTATTTATACTGTTTTGCCTTGCTGATGCGCTATAACTTGAATATATACTACTCTTATTATTACTACTATAAGTACTGTGATAATATCTTCCATGACTACTGTGATACATTGTTCCGCTTCGTGAAACATATTCTTTTTCTGATACTTGAACATAAATCTCTCCATTTTCTTTATACACATAAGCAAATTCATTGCTCGTATGTAATCCAATTCCGTCTTCTTCAGTAGTTGAATCTTCATCTATTGTACTCGTAATTCCTTCTGGAACTCCATCTATTATATCTTTAACAGTAGCATCTAGTGTTGCTAAAGAAGATTTATATACTTTAGCTTTCTTATTATTACTATTGTTTGTTACTGATGTCACATAAGTATATTTACTACTATTTTCTATATAATTAATCATAGAATTGCTTCGCATATCTGCAATTACGCCTATTGCAATCAGTGCTATTGGCAAACCAATCATAAAAAGTAATGATATTACTATTGATTTTTTATTAACATTAACTGTTGATACTGAATTATCAATTTCATCAGTTATTCTTATTCTTGATGTATCAACAAATTCTCCCTTGCTTTTTTCTTTTTCAGTCTCCCATTTTTCAATTGATATGATTCTTTTTTCATCTTCAGAAATATAGTCTATGAAATCACATTTTTCATGCATATCAACATCTGCATTTCCAAAATACCCTTTTACCATTGCTGTTCCTTTTTCATATAATTTGTACTTTACATTATCAACAGTAATTTCTAGCCCATTTTCTCTTATTGATCCACGAAACATATCATATATCCAATATTCGTCATTATTGTTATCATCTTTTTCTATTGTTAACCATCTATGTTGTTTTTTGGGTCCAACTACTTCATATTCTTGCCAAATCCATGTATCTTCACAAAATTCTATCATGTTTATAACAACATATCTTTCATTATCAATATATACTACTTGTCCTCTTTTAAGCTTTTTACTCATTAATCCTTCCTCCTTTCTAATTTATATCTAATAAACTTATTACTCTACCAAGGCTAACTTCTGTTTTGTTAGCCCATTTTTCAATTGATAATATTTTATTATTATTTGATTTACTTTTATATTCATAATATGTAACTATATCATTTAATGCAACATCTGTTATACCATAATAAGCATCTACTTTTCCAGTTCCATTTTCAAATATTTCATATTCTTCATCTCTAAATTTAACATTTAAACCTAAATCAACTTTTTCATCATCTAATATTTCATATAACACTATTCTAAATGATAATTCTACATTCAAATGATAATACTTACCACTATCCAAAGAACGTATTTTATATTCAAACCAATGTGATGATTTTTCTTTATACTTAACCATATTTATTACTTCGTATTTCTTTTTTTCTAATATAAATACTTGGTTTTCTTTTAAATCTAGCAAACTCATTTTTCTCTCCTATTCACAATGAATATAATATCATGAATTTATTTTATTTTCAATAATAAAATAAAGATAACAACAATATTTTTAAATCAATCATTGCTATCTTTCCATTCTAATTTATAGTTGTACTAGTTGCACCAGTTCCTACAACATCTTCTTGTAGTGCTCTCCAAGTATTACATCCAACTATTCCATCTGATACTAGCCCCTTCCTTCTTTGGTATGCAATTACTGCATTTTGTGTTGCCGCTCCAAATATCCCATCAAGTCCACCAGTCGTAAATCCTAATGTATTTAGGTCATCTTGTGCTATACATACATAATTACTAATACTTCCTCTTTTGAGTTGTGGATAACCTCCTGTTGAACATGCAGAAGTTCCGAAATCTTTTATCGAAATGTACCCATGTAGGCGTCAATCTAAGTGGTTCTACATATGCCCATACACCAGAACTTTTTGCAGAATTCCACAATCTATTTCTTTGAACTTGAGTTAAAGTTTGACCAACATCAAAAGCAACACCTGCATAATGCTGGCTTTGATTTCCATGTCCTCCTTCATAAGGTCTTTTGAATGCAAATCCAACAGGTATTGGACCACCATAAATATACCTTTGGCTATTCCAACTTTGCATTGTTCTTTTTGTTGTCCATATAATATTACTTCTACTAGATCCTCTAAATTCTCTTACTCGTAAAGTTCCATTCGAATTATATGGCATTGGATCTGACTCATTTCTATAATAGTTTTCCATTCTATTTAAATCATTATTAAACACTATTATTCTAGCCACAAAAAAATCCCCTTTCATAAAACATTTATATATTTTATGAAAAGAGATTAATTTTAGTTAATAATTATTTTTCTTCTCTTGCTTTAACTATTACTCTATATTCACTATTATCTGTACAAGTTATAAGTGTAACTTCTTTTTTACCTTTAGTTAATTGACTTGTACAACTTACATTTTTAGGTTCAACTGTATATTTATCATATATTTTATATGTAACCACTCTTCCTGAAGCTTCAGATATTGTAAAAGTATCTCCAACAGATAATGTAGGAACTTTACTAAAGAATTTTGAATTTCTATAATTATGACCTACTATGCAATAATTACCAATTTCATTTATTTCTGGTCCCCAGAATTTACATGGTGATACTTTTAATAATGCATCTGTTTCTTCAGCAGTTCCTGTTTCACCTTCTAATATCGGATAATTAATTCCTATTTGCGGAATACTTATAGTTGCTTTACTTGTGTAATTATATCCTGCAACTGATGATTTAACTACACTTTGTATTTGAGTATCATTATTTATAATATTGTTTTCAGGTTCTTGATTTTCAGGAATAATTTCTTCTTCTTCATCCTCTTCTTCATCATCTAATACTATAACTAATACTTTATCATCTTTAGCTACAGTAGTATCTTCTTCTACCATTTCAGGAGTAGTATTTGCTACTTGCATTTCTTCTAAAATGTCTTGAGATACTTCTTCACTTTTATTTCTATCATATTCGGCATAGATATAAACAGAAATCAAAACAATCAACAAAAAGATTGACAAGAAAAAGTCAATTTTATAAATCTTCTTTTTTCTTTTCAATTCTGGTGTTATATACAATTTCTTGGTAACCAAAATTTGATTCATTATATCTCTCCTTAATATTATTCCTAAGATATTATACCATAAAAAATTAATTTTTTAAATAGTTTTTTTGAATTTCATCGGCTAATTTAGCATAATCCTCTAAAGAAAGTTTTTCACCTCTTATATTAGCATCCAAGCCTAGATTATTTAAAATTTCAATTCCTCCATCTTTACTGTTAAATATATTATTATTTACTAATGCATTAAGTAGTGTTTTTCTTCTTTGCATAAATGCGCATTTAATTACTTTAAATAATAAATTAACATCTTTTACTTCTACTGGTGCATTATCACGTATAGTTAATTTTAATACTTTAGATGTAACTTCTGGTTCAGGTATAAAAGAAGTATTTGGAACTTCCATAATTCCTTCAGGTATTGAAAAATAGTTTATTGCATATGTTATTGCTCCAGTATTTTTTCCGCCTGGATTTTCAATCAACCTATCTGCAACTTCTTTTTGTATCATAATTGTTATACTTTCAATATCTAATTTATCTTCTAAAAGTTTCATGACAATTGGTGTAGTTATATAATATGGTAAATTTGCAACTATTTTCACATTATTAATTTTTTTATTTAATTTTTCTTCACTAATTATTTTATTTAAATCTAATTTCAATATATCTTCATTTATTATTTTCAAATTATCATATAACATAAATCTATCTTTTAAAATATTTACCATTCGCTCATCTAACTCAACACAAATAACTTGTTTAGCTTTTTCTAGTAAAAATTCAGTTAAAGTTCCTAATCCTGGTCCAATTTCTATTACCAAATCATCTTTTCCGATATTAGCTGAATCAACAATCTTTTCTACTACTTCTTTGTTGATTAAGAAATTTTGTCCTAAACTTTTATTAGCTTTTATATTATATTTTTTCAAAATAAATCTTGTTTCTTCTAAAATATTCTCCATAAACTTCTCCTTCCCATATATTATAACAGCAATTTATTGTTTTTTCAAATAATTTTAATACTTGTATTGATTTTTAATAATTGTTAATATAAAATAATTACAATACAAATGAAAGGAGATTATGATAGATTTACTAATTATTCATCTATCATAAAGTATTATGAGTAATAAGAAAAATTCAAAATATAATAAAAATATCTCCAATTCTAGAAATACCAATAAATTACGAACTACTCAAACTTCAAAATCAACTAAAACTAAAATAAAAAGTTCAAAAAACTCAAAAAATAATTCTAAAATAATAAAACTAAATAATGATTTTGATTCTCAAAATTTAATACATACTAAAAAATTAAAAACAATATTTATAATAATATTGTTATTATTAATTTTATTGATACTTAGAATTGGATTTTTACAATTTATTCAAGGAAATTCATTAAAAGAAAGTGCTTATCAACAGCAAACAATAAATCAAATAATAAGTCCAAAGCGTGGAAATATTTATGATTCAACAGGAAAGGCTCTAGCAATAAGTGCAAGAGTGGATACAGTTACAATAAATCCAACTAAAATTGTTGATACTACTGAGGAAAAAACAGCTAAATTAAAAGAAAAAGTTGCTAAAGCATTTTCAGAAATATTTGAGTTAGACTATGACAGCGTATTCGAAAAAGTTAATAGTAAATCACAATTTCAAACAATTATAAAAAAGGTAGAACAAGATAAGATTGATAAACTTAAAGATTGGATGAAAGAAAATGAGATTACAGTTGGAATAAATATAGATGAAGATAGCAAAAGATATTATCCATATAACTCTGTATTATCTGCTGTTTTAGGCTTCTGTGGTACAGACAATCAAGGTATAACAGGAATTGAAAGTAAATGGGATGATGTTTTAACAGGAACTCCAGGAAAAATAATAAGTTCTAAAGGAAGTAACCAACAAGAAATTCCTAATTCAGAAGAAAAATATATAGCAGCTGAAAATGGAAGCAACTTAACATTAACTGTTGATTTAAACATTCAAACAATCGTTGAAAAATATCTTAAACAAGCAGTTGAAGAAAACAATTGTGAAAAAGGTGGAAACGTTATAGTAATGAATCCAAAAAACGGTGACATATTAGCTATGGCATGCTATCCAAATTACAATCTAAATGATCCATTTACCCCTAATGAAAAATTAGCTCAAGTATATGAATCTTTATCTGCTGAAGATAAAGGAAATGAAATTCAAAAAATGTGGCGTAACAAATCAGTCTCAGATTTATATGAACCTGGATCAGTATTTAAAGTAATTACTTCTTCCATTGCTTTAGAAGAAAATATTACAACACCAAACGTTAATGGTGAATTTCTTTGTACAGGATATGAACATGTGGCTGACAGAGATATAGCTTGTTGGAGATATTATAATCCTCACGGGTATCAAAATTTAACCCAAGCTTTAGGAAATTCTTGTAACCCTGCTTTTATGCAATTAGGTAAAAGAATCGGAGCTCCTACATTATATAAATACTACAAAGCATTTGGATTATTTAATAAAACAGGAGTGGCTCTATCAGGCGAAGAAAATAGCTTGTTTAGTAATTTAGATAAAGTAGGTCCAGTTGAACTTGCAACAATGTCATTTGGACAAAGATTGAATATCACTCCTCTTCAAATGATAACTGCAATATCTGCAGTTGCCAATGATGGATACCTAATGCAACCTAGAATTGTAAAAGAAATTACAAATACAGATACTGGAGCAGTTACATCAGTTGATCCAGTAAGAGTAAGACAAGTTCTTTCAAAAGAAACTTCACAAGAAGTTAAAGATATGATGGAATATGTTGTGGTTAGTGGAACTGGTAAACATGCAAAAGTTAATGGTTACTCTATAGGTGGAAAAACAGGAACTTCTGAACCACCTGAAGATAAAAAAGATGAAGGATATGTTGCATCTTATGTTGCAATCTCACCAATAGAAGATACTCAAGTAGCACTTCTTTTAACATTATATAAACCACCAGCAGATAACCATCAAGGTGGAAGCTTAGCAGGACCAGTAGTTGGACAAATGCTTTCAGAAATATTACCATACTTAAATGTTCCTTCTACACTAAATGAAACTTCGGCATCAACAGATCCAAATTTAGTAATGGTACCAGATGTAAGAAATAAAACAATTACAGAAGCAAAAACAATATTAGAACAAGCTGGTTTCAAAGTAAATGTCGTTTCTAAAGCAGATCCTAATGTTGAATTAGTAGCTGATCAATCTCCAAAACCTGGTGTATCACTTTCAAAAAATTCTATTATATTCTTATATGATAAAGATTCTCCTGCAACATCTACTGTAGTACCTGATCTTAAAGGAATGGGAGCTAGTCAAGCAACAAGTGTTTTAAGAGAGAAGAATTTAAATATTAGCATTGAAGGAACTGGAAATGTTATTTCTCAAGATTATATAAAAGACTCTCAAGTTCCAGAAGGAACCGTAGTATATGTAACATTAAAACCAATACTAACAGATGCTCATTAATAAAATTTATATATTAGTATAATATTAATAAAGGTAATCTGAATTTCCAGATTACCTTTTATTTATTTTTTAATATCAGTTTTAATTATTTTATTTCTATATTAAATATTTTTAATTCATAATATTGCTATAAACAAAAAATTATCATTAATTCGATCATTTAAATTAGTGATATTTATAACAGATGTTTTCCATACTTTATTATTTCTTCCAAATAACTGCATTTCGAATTTTTTATCTGTATAATCTCTCTTGCAATTTACTATATTAGCTTTAGGAGTATAGTATTGTGTCCTCAAATTATAATTCTTTTCACAAAAAAGCCAATAGCAAAACAAGCTTTCTTCAATTTGGTAATCTTTTATGATTCTTATAAATACTGTATGATTTGAAAAATTATCTAAAACAATATTAAATTTTAATAGTATATATTTATATTCAGGTATAGCATTAATTCTACAATTTCCCAAATAAGTTATCCTATTTATTTTTCTCTTAAATTGATTAGATAAAACTTTATTTAAATACAAATTATATTTCTTAAAAAATTTTTTCATCTTTTGTTTTTCAACATCAATTTGCTTTTGCAATATTTCTCCTTTCCTTTAGATTACTTAAACTTTTTCTTTTTTCCAATATTTTTCCAATTGTTTATCTAATTTATTTATTTGCGAATTTTCTTTTTTAGCTAACTCTATTAATTCTTCATCTTCTCCTTTTAAATAGCATATCCATAATTGTTTATTGAGGTGCTTATCTTTAATAATCTCATAAAATTTAGGTAATTCTATCAAATGTAATTCCATTGTTTCTAATATACTATCATTTATAATATTAGTCTTAATTCTCATAACTTTATGATACTGCTTTGTACTTAAATATGAAGTATCCAAAATATTTATTGTTATAGTTTTTACTATTTTTCTATTATCATTATATAACACTTGATTCGAATGGATTTTGGCATAATATAAAAACATTTTATTTTGTATATAATCGCCATCAATTATTTGAATACCAACATTTAATTCTTCATCTTCTATTGTTTTTACTCTAACATCAACAATACCATAATCTTTGCTTTTTTTATTATCTATTATTGGGGATTTATTTATTTCGATTTCAGATATATAAATATTTAAAAAAGATTCAATAAAATTTTTTAAAATAGTTTTATTACTATTTAATTTTAAAATTTTTCGCAATATTAAATTGCTATTTTTTATAAATTTTCTATTCATTTTTTATATTGATTTTATAAAAAATTTAGTGCACTAAATAATTAACCTCCTTTTCTTTATACATTATTTTATAAATATAGGGTAGAATGTAGATATAAATTTTTTAGATAAAAGTTAACTTTTAGAATAGTAACATTGTTTAATTTGTTACCATAAAATTATATAATTCTAATTTCAGTATAAAGCCATTATTCTTTATTGTCAATTAAATTAGCCAAAAAAGCTTTAAAAACTCATCGCAAAATTCGACATTTCACATTGTAAACAAAAAATAAAATGCCACCAATTATGCAGGTGGCATCTTATTTTATAAACTTTTTTCTTCTGTTTTTGTGCAGGTTTTAGCATTAAGCATAACACCACACTTAGGGCAAAACATTCCAAGCACACGCTCATCTTTGACATATCCTGGTCCTTCAAGCGGAATTGAATTTAATGAATATGGTACAAGCTGAAATGGCTTATCACCATTAGCTACTACTGTCTTTTCCAAAACAGCATTTTCTTGAACCACATCTACAATAAAACACTTATCCGCGAATTCTTCAGGAAGTTCCTTTCTAGCCTCATAATAGCTGTTAACAAAAAGAATGTCTCCAACATCTACAAGTGGTTTTCCATTTTCTTCCTTTGACCGTACAGATTTTGTCACTTTGTTTCCATAGTATGTATTCTCTTGGTATTCATACTTGCAAACTGGACATGCTTGTGTCGTTATTATTACTTTTGCCATATAAAATCCTCCTTTTATACTTATGGCTGCCAAAACTATTCTTGCTAACTCCAAAAAGGAGATAAAAAACTATCGGTTATAAACCGATAGTTAAATTATAGCAAATTCTAGGCTTTCTGTCAATTTTGCAACTACTTTATCAATACTCTCTTGCGGTGTTGAAGCACCTGCCATTATACCTATTTTATCATTTTTGTTAAAGAAATCACATTCTAGTTCTTTATCATTTTCTATACAAATACTATCTTTACAAATTCCACTTGCTATTTCAAATAATTTTTTAGTATTAGAGCTATTTTTACCACCAATTATTATCATTTTATTTACTTTTTTAGCTACTTCTGTTACTTCTTCTTGTCTTACCTTCGTTGCAGCACAAATAGTATTTTTAATAACCAAATCAACATCTTTATCTATATTTTCACTTATTATCTTTTTAATAATATCAAATTTTTCCATACTAAATGTTGTTTGCGATATTAATAAAAGTTTGTTCAAATTTGTTTTTTCAAATTCACTTATAGCTTCTTCTATCATATCCTTATTTTCTATAACAAAATAATTATTACCACAATAGCTCATTGTACCTATATTTTCAGGATGTACTTTTGATCCTGTTAAAAATATGTAAAATCCTTTTTTAGAATATTCTTCTACAATTTCATGAATTTTTAAAACCTTAGGACATGTGTAATCTCTTATTTCAATATTCATTTGCTTTGCTTCCTTATACACACTTTCTGGTACTCCATGTGCTCTTATTATTGTTAATCCATTTGCTTCAGATATATCTTCTATAAATTTCATTCCTTTGTCTTCTAATGATTTTACTACGTCTTTATTATGGACAATTTCCCCTAAACAATAAATCCCATTTGTTTTATCGGCATTATTTAATTGGGATATTGCTCCATCTACTGCACGCCTTACCCCATAACAAAAGCCTGCATTTTTCCCTACAATTATTTCCATATTTTAATTCAACTCAACTTTTCCAATAATTTCTTTTACATCTTCTATATTATGTTTTTTCATGTAATTTTCTATTCCATTTACAGTATTAACACTTGTATATGGATCTATGAAATTACCTGCACCAATTGATATTGCGCTAGCACCTGCAAGCATAAATTCTACAGCATCATCACCATTTACAATTCCTCCCATTCCAAGAATTGGAATATTAACAGCTTGTGCCACTTGATATACCATTCTAACTGCAACTGGTTTTATGGCTGGTCCTGAAAGTCCTCCCATATTATTAGCTAAAACTGGTTTTTTCCTATCAATATCAATTTTCATTCCTAGTAATGTATTTATTAATGATACACCATCTGCTCCTGCATCTTCTACTGCCTTAGCAATTGATGCAATATCTGTTACATTAGGTGTTAGTTTAACAATTAATGGTTTGTCCAAAACTTTTCTAACTTCTGAAGTAACATGTTTTACGCCTTCATATGAATTTCCAAATGCCATACAACCTTCTTTTACATTTGGGCAAGATAAATTTAATTCTACTCCGTCTATATCTAAAGTATTTAATATTTTGCATAATTCAACATATTCATCAACTGAACTACCACATGCATTTACTATTACTGCAGTATCAAATTTTCTTAAAAAAGGTAAATCATTTTGAGCAAAATATTCAACACCAGGGTTTTGTAATCCTATACTATTTAACATTCCGCTTGCTGTCTCGCATACTCTAACTGGTTTATTTCCGCTTCTAGGCTTTAGTGATGTTCCTTTTGTTATAATTCCTCCAAGCTTGCTCAAATCAAAAAAATCACTATATTCTCTTCCATATCCAAAAGTACCTGAAGCAACAGTTACTGGATTTTTCATTTCAATTCCTGCAAAATTTATTTTTGTATTCATGTTATTCCTCCTTTTTTATTTAATCTATATTTCTACATCTTTAGCATCAAAAACTGGTCCTGCTTTACAAACATGTAAATACTCAGGAGCTTCTTTTGGACTGTCAGCAGTTTTTACTGCACACCCTAAACATACTCCTAAACCACATCCCATTCTTTCTTCTAAAGAAATTTGACATGGAATATTTTTTTCAATTGCTAAATTTCTTACTGCTTTTAACATTGGAAGAGGTCCACATGCATATATGCAATCTATTTTACCATCTTCTATATCTTGTTTTAAGAAATCTATTGCAAATCCTTTTTGACTATAACTTCCATCATCTGTTGTAAGTGTTAGAGATGATGATACATCTTTAAATTCTTTTTCTAAACAAACTAAATCTTTATTTCTAAATCCTAAATAAATATTTACATCTTTACCATCATTTTTAGCTTCTTTAGCCAATTCATATAGTGGAAACACTCCTATTCCTCCACCTATAATTCCAATTTTTTCATATTTATCATATTTAAAAGTACCTTTTCCCAAAGGACCAATAATATCAATTAAATTTCCAATTTCTTTTTTAGATAAAATTTGTGTACCTTTTCCTTTTACTTGGAAAATGAATTCTAATTTTCCACTATTTTTATCCATATTGTGGATACTTATTGGTCTTCTTAAAAATGGTTCTATATCATCATTTACGCGAATTTCTATAAATTGTCCTGGTTTTGCTGTATTTACTACTTCACTTGCATCAACCACAAATTTAAAAATTCCATTTATCACTTCTTCTTTTTCTACTAATTTTGCTTTTATACTTACTGGCATTTGCTTTCCTCCTTCTAATTAGTTTTATTTAAATTTTAATCCTAATCTTATTTTTTAATACTATCATAATGCACTAGTAATTTCATCTCTCATTCTTATAGCTTCTGCTCTTGTTGCTTTGGCATAATCTTTTTCATCAAATTGCTCTTTCCATTTATCTGATTTATACGCACACATTAGACTTCTAGATGCATTTACTATTCCACCTAATCCTTCTTTATCAAATCCAAGTGCTATATCTTCTGCTTTTCCCCCTTGTGCCCCATAACCTGGAATTAAGAAATATGTATGTGGTGCAGTTTCTCTAATTGATTTTAATTGTTCTGGATATGTTGCTCCAACAACTGCCGCTATACTACTATATCCATATTCTCCTCTTAAATCTTCACCCCATTTTTCAACTAAGTTTGCAACTCTTGTATATACTTCTTCACCTGATTCTAATTTTAAATCTTGTAATTCACCTGATGATGGATTTGATGTTTTTACTAAAACAAATAAACCTTTTCCATATTTTTTACAATCTTCAACAAAAGGCTTTACACAATCAGTTCCCATATATGGATTTACAGTTAAAAAGTCTATATCAAAAATTGATTTCTCGATATCCCCTATTTTTGTTTTACCTAAATATGCATTTGAATAACCAGCTGCAGTTGAACCGATATCTCCCCTTTTTGCATCAGCAATTATTATCATTCCTTTTTCTTTAGCATAACTACAGGTTTCTTCTAGTGCTTTCATTCCTGGTATTCCAAACATTTCATAAAAAGCCACTTGTGGTTTGATAGCAGGAATTATATCATATGTTGCATCAATTAATGCCTTGTTATATTCTATTATTGCTTGTGAAACCCCTTCTAAAGTTTTTGGATATTTTTCAGTTACACAATTTGGTAACATTTCATATCTTGGGTCTAATCCCATTACTGTAGGATTTTTTGTTTCTTTTATTTTTTCTATTAATCTATCAATTGCATTATCCTTCATAAACGATTCTACCTCCGACTATAGTATATTTTACTTTTCCTTTTAGTTCTTTTCCAATAAATGGACTATTTTTTGATTTTGATACAATCATTTCTTTTGTATATATGTATTTTTCATTTGGATCAAAAACTGTTATATCTGCTACTTTTCCTACTTCAATTGTTCCTCTATCTAAATCTAATAATTGAGCTGGATTGTATGATATAAGTTTTACTAATTCTAAATATGTTAATACTCCTGTATCTATTAAATTCATTATTTCAGCAGGTAAAGCTGTTTCAAACCCTATTATTCCATTTGGCGCTTTAGCTAATCCTTGATTTTTCTCTTCTTCAGTATGTGGAGCATGATCTGTTACTATTGCGTCGATTGTTCCTTCTTTTAATCCTCTTATTATTGCTTGTCTATCTTTTTCACTTCTCAAAGGTGGATTCATTTTTGCATTAACTCCAGAATTTAATACTTCATCTTCAGTAAGTGCAATATGATGTGTACATGTTTCTGCTGTAACTTTAACTCCTCTTTTTTTAGCATCTCTTATTGTATTTACACTTGTTTCAGTACTTATATGGCATATATGTGTTCTTAATTTATTGGTTTCTGCTAAAACAACATCACGAGCTAACATTATTTCTTCTGATTCTGGATATACTCCTGGAACTCCTAATTTTTCAGCAATTGGTCCTGCATTTACAGCTCCTTGATATAATGTTTTTTCTTCACAGTGCTCTGCTAAAAATGATCCTATTTTATTTGCCTCAAACATTGCCTCTCTAAATATTTTAGGATTTGTAACTGGCATTCCATCATCTGAAAATGCAACTGCACCCGCTTCTTTTAATTCTTTAAAATCTACTAATTCTTCGCCTTTTTCTCCTTTAGTAACAGAAGCATATGGACGAACATTGCATAAGTTAACTCTTTTTCCTTCTTCTATTATTTTTTGCAAAACAATAGCGCTATCAGGTGTTGGTTTTGTATTTGGCATAGGACAAATAGTTGTGAAACCACCGGCAACAGCGCTTAAACTACCTGTTTTGATTGTTTCTTTATGTTCAAATCCAGGTTCTCTTAGATGACAATGCATATCAATCATTCCAGGTATAATATTTAAATTAGTGCAATCAATTACTCTATCAACTTCTTCTGTAATATCTTTTGCAATTTTAGATATTTTATCGTCTTCAATTACTACATCTAATTTATCAAATGTATTAGTTTTGTAATCAATTAATGTACCATTTTTTAAAAGTGTCTTCATAAAAATCCTCCTTTTTCATAACAAGCATATTTTACGCGCTCATATTGGCTAAATTCTATCATTTTTTTGTTACTTTTTCAATGTTTTATTGACATTTTTTTCATTTAACCTTAAAATAGTTCTAGTAAATAATAGGAGGTATGAATATGTCTAATATAGTGTCATATTTATTTAAAACAAATGCAATAAGATTTTGCGAAGAAAACAAACCATTTTGGTATACATCAGGAAAAATTGGCCCTTATTTTATTAATACTCATTTTGTATACGGAAATGAAAAAGATGCAGTAGATCTTTTAAGTTTTATTGATGAAACTTTATCAGATCATTTAACTTTACCAAAGAAAGTTTTTGAAAAAACATTAGAACAATATAATACAAATGAAATATATAAAAATGTAATTGATACAATGAAATCTTATATTGAAAAAAATATTAATGTATCAGAAATTGATTATATATCAGGTGGAGAAAGAAGAGATTGGTTTTTCTCAAATATTATTGCTTACTTATTAAATAAACCTCATATCTCAATTTATAAAGATTTAAGTACTGTTGTAAGTGATAGTAAATTTGAACAAACTACAGAAGTACAAAATATTAATGGGAAGAAAGTTTTGCATATAGCTGATTTAATAACAGTTGCATCTAGTTATATTAGAGCATGGATTCCAGCAATTGAAAACTTAGGTGGAAAAATAGAATGGTCATGTGTTGTTGTTGATAGAATGCAAGGTGGAAAAGAAAAATTAGCAGAAAAAAATGTTAAATCATTATCATTAGTAAATGTTGATTCTAATCTTTTTAAACAAGCATTAGATATGGGAATAATTAATGAATCTCAAAAAGAAATGCTTGAAGGATTTTTCAAAAATCCAGATGAAACAATGAAAAAATTCTTAATTGATCATCCTGAATTTTTAGAAAATGCTTTAAACTCTGATGAAAAAACTGTAAAAAGAGCAAAATTATTAGTTGAAGGAAATTTATATGGATTAAACTAATATTTTTAAAATATAATAAAACTAGAAATATAAATTTATGTATATAAGCATAAATATATTTCTAGTTTTTTGTATTTTTATACTTTTATATTTTTATATTTTTTCTTATATATTAGATGTATAAATATATGTTTTTAATAAAAACACATTGAAATTCATAAAAAATCAGTATATAATATGTTCACAATTGGAAGGAGCTAGTTTATGGTAAAAAATAATATTTTAGATTATGAACAAGCAGAAGATAAAATGCAATCAATTGCGCAAAATGGAATAATAAAAGAATTAGAACCTTTAGCAAGCACAACTTTTGGTTTACCAATAAGACATTTTACTGTTGGAAATGGTTCTAAAGATATTGTAATAACAGGAACAACTCATGGTTCTGAAATTATTTCAGCAGATTTTGTTATTAAACTAATGGATGATATTGATAAAAATACTACAAATTGGGAACAAGTTTTAGATAACTTTAAAATACACTTTGTTCCAATTCTAAATCCAGAAGGCTATTTGATTTCAACATCAGCAATTAGAAAATTAATTCCAGAAGATATGCCACAAGATGAAGCTGAAAAAATATGTAAAGAATACTATAAAATATATAGATCAGATACTACAGATCCAGATTTAGAAAACAACCTAAAAAGACATCAAACATTCTTTGAAGGAATTGATTATAATTGTATACCTGATAAATATGAAAGAATAAAAAATAAAGTTAAAGATATATTAGAAAAATATCCAGATTTACCAAAATGGTGCCTACATATTTGGAGTTCTAATGCTAATGGAATTGATATTCAAGCAAACTCCAAATTTAATCCACAAATAAAACAAATTTTAAATGGTGAATCTTTATATATGAAACCTGTAAGATTTAATAATATCGATGTATCGCATCCAGGTCCACTTAATTGCCCTTTTGATAAAGACTCTACAGGTGAATTTAAAATCGAGCCAGAAACTCAGGCTATATCAAATTTATTAGAAGAATTGCATTCACAAGATAAATTATTTGCTTATTTAAACTATCATAGTACAGGTGGAATGATATTCCAAAGACCAGCTACACCTCCAGAAGAACTTAACATTAGTCAAGATGATATTGCAAAAAAAGAAATTCAAAATTATATGTTTGCAAGATTATACTCACATAAAACTTACAAAAATCGTGGTATTGATGAAGATGGAATAGATAAAAAAGAAAAAACTCCTTATACTATTCAAAAAGGAAAAGAAAATACAACATCTTCAAATGACTTATTTAGATTACTTTATCCTCAAGACTTGCTTATTGAACTATCACCTATGGGTGGAAATCCAATAGCACCTTATGGTGATCTAGATGGAAATTATGCAAATTCTATAAATTCAAATTTAGATGCTGTAAAACATACTTTAAAGACTGCAGGTAGCATTAAAATGATATCTGAAAATTTCTATAAAAACATTCAATGTCTAAAAGATAAAGGTGACTATGAGCAAGTAACAAGTGCATTAGATATGATTTATAATGAATTTTCGAGAAGATTTAATACTAATGAAACAGTCAAAACTAATAATTTAAACAGAAAGGATACTTCAGAAGAAAATGAAAGATAATACAATATATGTAAAAGTACAAGAAGGAAGTTTAGCAATACTAGAGTTCCCTGAACACAATATAAAAACTAGAGCTTATATAGGAAAAAAAGGGGCTTCAGAAATAAAAAAAGAAGGTAATGAAATGACACCTTTAGGAACTTTTGACTTAGGTATTGCATTAGGAACTCATTCAAATGAAGAAATGCAAAATAAATTAACCATAGATTATAAACAGATTACTGATGATATGTATTGGGTTGATGATTCAAATTCAAAATATTATAATCAATTAGTTGATATTAAAGATACTAAAAAAGATTGGGATTCTGCAGAACATTTAATTGATTTTCCAACTGAATATGAATACTTAGTTGAAATTAAAACAAATCCTAATAATGTTCCAGGTAAAGGAAGTGCAATATTTTTACACTGTACCCAAAATGAACCTACTTTAGGATGCGTTGGAATAGATAGAATAACTATGGAAAAACTTATACAATTAATTGATAATACTACTAAAATTTCAATTTTAAAATAGAAAAATATAATGACTAAAATTTATTCAAGTTCATAAATTTTAGTCATTAATTTTTTTGCTTCTTTAGCTATATTTTCTTTATCTTTAGTATTTATATTATCATAATAAATAGGTTCTCCGAATTTCACTCTAACTCTAGAAAAATATTTAGGTCTTGCTGTTATATATATTGGAATTATTGGAACTTTAGCAAGAATTGCTATATATACAGCTCCATTTTTTACAATTCCTCTTTCTGATTTATCTTTTAAAACTTTTCCTTCTGGAAAAATTAGAAATCGTATTTTTCCATTATCTTTAATTAACTTAATTGACTTCTTTAAAACACTTGCATCAGCTTTGTTTCTATCAACTGGATAAATATTATGATATGTTAAAAAATCAGCTACAAACTTTTTCTTAAACAATTCTGATTTTGCCATGCCATACATATTATCAACTTTAGGATATATAAAAAATGGATCAAATATTCTTGAATGATTTGGACAAATTAAACATTTATCTATATCTTTTAAAACATTTTCATTTTCATATTTTACCCTAAATAATATATGACACGATAAAAAAACTACTATTTTCCTCACTAATTTATACATTTCCATATTCCCTTTTATTTTAAATTTTTAACTTATATTAAATATTCAAATTTAAATTTTAATTTTAATAAAAAATGAAGTATCTAAATACTTCATTTTTTACTATATAAATTAATATTATAAACTTAATACATTTTTATTATTACTATTATTTTGATACAATATAGTAACCTACTCCTCTTTTTGTAATTAATATTTGAGGTGTTGATGTATCTTTTTCTATTTTTTCTCTTATTCTTCTTACTGTAACATCAACAGTTCTTATATCTCCATAATATTCATATCCCCATACTTTTTCAAGTAATGTTTCTCTTGTTACAACTTGACCTGGTTCTCCAGCTAAGAATTTTAGAACTTCGAATTCTCTTAAAGTTAAATCAATAACTTCTCCTCTAACTTTAACTTCGAATTTATCTAAATCTAATTCTAGATCCCCTACAACTATTTTGTTTTCTTTTTTCTTTTCTGTTCCAGCTTCGTTTGCTAATTTATAATTTGCAACAGCATCTACTTTTCTCAAATTGGCTTTTACTCTTGCAACTAATTCTCTAACACTGAATGGTTTTGTTATATAATCATCAGCCCCAAGTTCTAATCCTAATATTTTATCAATTTCTCCATCTTTTGCTGTAAGCATTAAGATAGGAACATTTAATGAATTTTTAATTCTTTTACAAACTGATAACCCATCTAATCTTGGTAACATTATATCTAATAAAATCAAGTCTGGTTTTTTCTCTAGAGCAACATCAACAGCTGTAATACCATCATTAGCTTCTATTACATTATATCCTTCTTTTTTTAAATTATATACTAATATATCTATAATTGGCTGTTCATCATCTACTACAAGTATAGTCTTTTGTTCTTTTTCTAAATTTTCTTCCACAAAATCTCCGCCTTTCATTTACTAGATTATATTATATATATATCACAATTATTTTGAATATACAAGTTTTTTTAAAAATTTTTATCTAGATTTTTAGATGATTACTTCGATATTATAAATGTTACCTGTTCCATCAAGTTTAATACTATTATCTACTACATTTCCATCCATAATTACTTTTGTTACTCCTTTATTTTTCCCATTAGGATTTTTAACTTTTACATTATAAATACTTGATTCCCATTTGTACTTAATACTATATTCTTTCCAGTTACTTGGAATACAAGGTTCAAATCTTAATTTTCCATTTTCGATTCTTAATCCTAATATATATTCTATACCAGCTTTATAATACCAACTTGCAGATCCTGTATACCAAGTCCATCCACCTCTACCTACTAGATTATTTGCTCCATAAATATCTGCTGAAATTACATAAGGTTCCACTTTATATTTATTAGCACTTTCCATAGTTTTACTATGCTCTATGGGATTTATCATTCTAAAATATTCTAATGCTTTGTCCCCAAAGCCAAGAATCGCTTCTGCAATAATTACCCAGCAACTAGCATGTGTATACTGTCCGCCATTTTCTCTTACACCTGGCAAGTATGATTTTATATATCCAGGATTTAATTTTCCATTTTCAAAAGGTGGATCAAGTAATTTGATTATTCCTTCTTCTTTATTCACCAAATGATTTTCTAAACTTTCCATAGCAATATATTTTTTATCATTATCGCCTGCATTTGAAATTATACTCCAACTTTGAGATATACTATCAATTTTGCATTCATCATTTTCCATGCTTCCTAGAGCGTTTCCATCATCCATAAATGCCCTTTTATACCATCTTCCATCCCAAGCTTTAGAATTAAGTATAATTTTTAGTTTTTCTTTTACTTCTTTATATTTTTCAACTCTTTTCAAATCATTTTTTTCTTCACAAATAAGAATAAATTTATCCAAAATATAATATATAAAAAATCCTAACCATACGCTTTCTCCTATACCTTTATTTCCAACTTTATTAAATCCATCGTTCCAATCTCCTGAACCTATTTTAGGTAACCCATTTGTACCGAAATATAAACTTTTTTCTATTGCTCTTATGCAATGCATATATATTGATTCTTTAATATTTCCTTCTTCATATATATCATATTTTTCATCTTCATCATCTTTTAACTCATTCCCCTTTAAATAATACGTTTCAATATCTAATATTTGTTTATCTCCTGTAAAATTTATATATTCTATTACAGCAAAAACTAACCACAATAGATCGTCCGAAAATCTTGTCCTTATTCCCCTTTTGGTTTCATCATGCCACCAATGTTCAACATCTCCCTCTAAAAATTGATGTTTACTGTGCTTAATTATTTGATTTTTTAAGATTTCTCTATCTAATATTTTTAATCCAATTGTATCTTGTAATTGATCTCTATAACCAGTAGCTCCTCCTGATTGATAAAATCCACTTTTAGCATAAAGCCTACTACTTATAATTTGATAAGCTAACCATCCATTTAACAATATATTTAATGATTCCAGTGGTGTTTCAACTCTACATTTAGTTGTAATTTCTTCCCAATATTTCTTAACATTACTTAATTCTTCTATACAATTTTCAACCTTTGAGTATTTATAAGACATATTCTTAACATCTAAAATGGATTCTTCCGCTCCTAATAATATTGAAATACTTTTTTCAGAAAAACTCTTTAATTCTACTTCTATTTCATAAGCCATGCAAGAATTTTTTCCTAAAGAATTTTCATTATTTAAAGTTATTTTTCTCAATCCATCAGGTTTTTGTATTCCACCTTGTCCAAAAAAGAAACTTTTATCTCCAGTGTAAGATTTTATTTTTTCACTACATGATACATACATAATATCTTTTTCAAATTCATTATTATATAAATTTGATGCATACAAAACATTATTATTAATATCAAAAGTAAGATCCATAAACCTATTAGATTTTATTTCATCTTCACCAAGTACTGGCTTTGCATAATATATAATCTTTAATCTTTTCTTTCTAGAAGTAGTATTTCTTAATTTTAATATTCCAACTTTTATACTATCTTCTCTTGGTACAAAAACTTCCATCTCTTGTTCAATTCCTTGACTCTTATGAATATATTTGCAATATCCAAATCCAAAAATTACATTATAATTTTTATCATCTGGCATTGGATTTAATCCTAAAGACCAAGATTCTTGATTATCTAAATTTTTGATATATATACATTCACTAGGAGTATCATTTATCGTATCATTTTCCCATGCAGTTAATCGATTTAATCTACTATTTTTATACCAAGTATAACCTCCCAAACTTTCTGTAATAACAGTACCAAATTTTTCGTTTGCTAGTATATTGGACCATACTGTTGGTAATCTTTTATTCTTATTAACACTTATTAAATATTCCCTTCCATCACTTGAAAACGCCCCATATTCATTATAATATTTTAAATCTTGTTTATCTTCTAATATATTAAATTCTTCGCTATTATCATAATCTAAATTTTTTATTTGTTCTTCATTTGCTATTTCTCTATAATTTTCAATAAATTCTTCTTCTATTTCTTTTAAATTATTTTCTATTCCTCCTATTTTACTATTAATCACAATACTTGCTGTAAAATCCAATAATTCTAAATCCTCTTTATTTATTTCATTTTGTGATATAGTATAAATTCCACCTCTTATATTTTTTAAATATCCCATATGATTATTTAATATACAATTTTCTATCTCTTCTCTTACATAATTTTCATAACTATACTTTTCTTTATCTAAAATAATGAGCTCAGTTTGAATATTCTTATTCATGAAAAATTCATAAGCTTTAAGAATTTCTCTTACAAGATATATTTCGCTTTCCTCTTCAATTTTCACTAATATAATTGGTAGATCACCTGATATTCCATATTTCCATAATTCTGATTTCTTATATTTTTTCTTTTCACATTTATCGATATTAATAACTCGCGCTGGATTATTAAATATAATATATGATAATATCTTTTGAAAATTCAAAATATCTCTACCTTTTATTCCTAAATATCTACTTTCAGTATCCACTTTTGCCTTTTCTAATTCTAATGTTCTTTCTACATTTTCACTGTTTTTATAAATTTCAAAATTTTTAATAGCATTTTCCTTAGATTCTTCTACTGATAATAATAAATCTAATATTATTTTTTCACCAGGTTTAATTTTTACAACTCTCTTAAAACTCACTACAGGATTAGTAACTAATCCTATTCTATTAGAAAATGGAATAGAATTTTTTATCATGTTTGGAACGTCTAAATTTCCTCTTCCTTTAAGCTTCTCTTTATCTATTTCATATTCTAATTCACTTAATTTTTCTGATGAAACTAATGATGTAATTAAATAACATTTTGATTCTTTATCATCTCTAGTTTTTCTTTTTACAATTAAAGTTTCATTTTCTTTATCATATTCATAAATCAAAAATAAATTATTAAAAGCTGGATGAGCATAATCTTGTTCTCTAGTTGATAAAACAGGTTCAAAACATGAACTTACCTCTAGTGTTTCTTCAGCATTCCCATTGTTTTCTAATACTAATCTTCTTATTTCAACAGGATTGTTTATGTCTAATGTATTAATTACTTTAGCATTTATATTACCACTTGTTATTTTTATTTCGTTTTTATCTGGACTAAAACTAGTTTCATAACTAACTTTCTTCAAATCATTTTGAGAATAATTTGTCGTCATTATATCTTTTGTTTTTATATTTTTTATATAAAAATATATACCTTGTAAATAATCAGAAGTCTCCTTAAATCTATTTACAAATACATCTTTATATTTACTAAATCCATGTCCTTTTTGTGAAAAGGCAACTGTATAATTTTCATTTGAAATAACATTTCCATAAATTAATTTTTCATCAACTTTAGGATATGCTGTTGTTATATATGATTCATAATCTTTGTATTTTAATTTTTCAATCTTTTCCTTATCTTCTTTTGTAACTATATATTTATCCGGTTTTCTTTCTTGTAACAATATACTTATTGCCTCAATTTCAGGATTTTTCATAAAACGTTTTTGAATTATATTATTATTTATAAAATTATTTAATGATGCTAATATTAGCCCTTGGTGATGTGCCATATAAGTTTTTACAACACTTGCTTTTTTGTTTTTCTCTACTCTACCAGGAGTAAAATCTATTGATTCATAAAATCCATATTTTTCTTTCATTCCATACTGCTCTAGCAACTGCATATTTTTTACTACTTCTAATGGCATATCATTAATTGCTAAAATGCTTCCATAACTTGATATAACAAACTCATCTGCTAGTCCCCTTTTTAGTCCAAGCCATGGTATTCCAAATGCCTTATATTGATAATTAGATTGTAAATCTTTAAGGTTAAAAGCCGCTTCTGATATTCCCCAAGGAATATTTAATTTTTTTGCATAGTCTATTTGACTCATAATCATAAACTTACACGATTCATCAAGCAAACTCCCTTCATATTTAGGAATATTAATATTAGGCATTAAATATTCAAATGCTGTACCTGACCAAGATACAAGTCCACTATATCCATTAAGTGTGGTTAACGTTCTACTAAGATATTTCCAATGTTTTGTCGGTATATCTTTTTTTGCTATTGCAATAAGACTTGCTTGTCTTGATTCTGATGCTAATAAATCATAGTATGAATCAGTTAATTTATTTTCTTCTACATTAAACCCAATAGAAAATATCTGATGTTCATAATCATAAAGTTTAGAAAAATCAGTATCATTAATTAACTTATCAGTAACAAAAATCATGTTATCAATTATATTTTTTTGTTCTCCTATATCTTTCTTACCAATTAAATTCTCTAAAAATACCTTTAAAACATATAAATATCCTACAAAATTTCCACTATCAACAGTTGATACATATTTAGGCATTAATGGTTTTTTATCGGTTATACTATACCAATTATAAAGATGTCCATTCCATTTTTCTAAGTCATTTACTGTTTTCATTATATTATTTAAAATAAAAATACATTTTTCAATATCAATGAAATCCATATCATATGCTGAAATAACAGCAAGTATCGATAATCCTATATTAGTAGATGAAGTTCTTAAAACAATTTTATTTTTTCTATCTTCTTGATAATTATCTGTAATAAGATAATTATTCTCTTCAGTCAAATAATCTTCAAAAAAACTCCATGTTTTTTTAGCTAAATCCACAATATAGTCTTTTTGCTCTTTATTTAACACTTCTATACTAGATTTATTGCACTCTTCCTTACTTAGTCTGTACATTATATATGGAATAACTAGCCAAAGCACAGATATTATTGCTGTTTTTTTACATATTAAAAATAATATAATCCCTAAAATAACATTTATAATCATATGTTTATAATAAGAAAATATATCTACTTTAGCTTTAATTTCCGCTTCTTCCGAAGTTGTCCATTCCAACAAATGTTTTTTAGAAATTGTAGTTCTATATATTGTTTTAATAATTGATTTAGCTGAAACATATGCTTTATATGGTAAACATCCAAATGTTAAAATAAATCTTAAAAATATTCCTTTTAGCCCAGAAATCCTTGGTTCAAAATCTCTTTGCTTCTTTTCCCCTTCTTTCTTTGAAATCACTAAATCAAAAAATTCTAAAACAAACGGAATTATGCTTATTAATAGTAAAATAATTTCCGCTCCACCAATTTGAGATCTTAAACTAGGATTAGATATTACGTAATTGTTAGTAGCTTTTATAATCTCTAAATATAAGATTCCTACAAATATTGATATTTCTAATAAACTTCTTCTTAAATTATCTAAAATTTTATATTTAGAAATCAAATTTAATGGATTTTTTGTATTATAGCATTTAGTTCTAACTTTTTTCTTAAGCCACATTGTAAGTTGCCAATCTCCTCTTATCCATCTTGCAAGCCTTGTAATAAAACTAATATATTTTGTTGGATATCCATCCATTAGCATAATATCTGATACCAATCCACATCTTAGATAATTTCCTTCTAATAAATCATGACTTAATACTGTATTTTCTGGAATAGTACTTTGCATTATCTTAGAAAATACATTAACATCATATATTCCCTTTCCTGTAAATATCCCTTCACCAAAATTATCCTGATATAAATCCGAAATGGCATTTGTATATGAATCTGTTCCTCCATCACCTGCAAATATTTTAGTAAATAAATTCTTATAACTAATATCCAAATTTATTCCAACTCTTGGCTGCATTATCCCATATCCATCTATAACTATATTTTTATTTTCATCAATTACTGGTATATTTAAAATGTGTGCCATTGCACCAACCAATTCAAATGCAGAGCTTAATACCAAATCAGTATCTGCATCTAAAGTTATAATATATTTAGGTCTAATATATTCTCTTTTAATATTTTCAAAAGTATTTACTCTAAAACTATCTTTTTCATGTCCTAAAATATATTCATTAAATTGATTAAGTAGCCCTCTTTTTCTTTCCCAACCTAAGTATTTTTCTTCTTTTTCATTCCAACTTCTATTTCTATATATAAAATGAAAAATTTCCCTATTATTATTCTCATCTCTATATTTTTCATTTAATAATTCTACTTGTTTTAATCCTTCTTCTATTACTTCATTATCAAATTTTTCTTCTTTTTTATCACTTTCAGAACAATCTCCAAGAAGTACAAAATATAGATTATTAGATTTATTTGCTATATAAAACACTTCTAATTTATGCATTAATTCTTTTACTTTTTTTCTATTTTTAATAATTGTTGGAATAACTACAAAAGTAGTATTTTCTTCATCAATACCAGAAGAAAAATCTAATTTAGGTATTAACTTTGGTTTTACTATTTTTCCTAAAATGTATTGTGTAATTTGTATTATAACTTCACTACTAGGTATTAATAATAAAATAAAACTTAACATATTTAATAATATATTTTTAAAATCAATTATTGATACA
>CAMNMV010000003.1 GCA_946545015.1 uncultured Clostridium sp. | reverse complement strand
AATAATATAAGCACCCATAAAGATGTAGTGGTAAATTATTCAAATAGAACGATAGGAAAAATAGGAGATTATACATTAAAATATCAAAATCAAAAACTAGTATTTGAAAAAATTAATTTACAATATGAAGGGTATATGACAAATAGTCCATATGGAGAGATAAGTTTAAATGGAAATATAATGACAGGAAGATTAGTAATACAAGAATGGATAAATGGAACAAAGCAAGTAGAACCAACAAGTATGCCAAAGATAGTATTAAAAGCAACAACAGGAAATAATATAGAAGGAACAATAAGAAAAATCGAACCATATGTATATGAATATAGATTTGATTTAAGTAGTGCAAATAAAGAAATAAACTATGAAATGGAAGTACA
This sequence comes from uncultured Clostridium sp., assembly GCA_946545015.1. GTDB lineage: Bacteria > Bacillota > Clostridia > TANB77 > CAG-508 > CAG-269. Next base: position 56,587 of record CAMNMV010000003.1, on the reverse strand, counting down.
ATGTACTGATGCCAATAATATAAGTACACATAAAGATGTAGTGGTAAATTATTCAAATAGAACAATAGGAAAAATAGGAGATTATACATTAAAATATCAAAATCAAAAACTGGTATTTGATTTTATTTAATAATAAAAATAGAAGTCTGGTAAATATTATATTTATCAGATTTTTATTTATTGATGATTGCCTTTTGAATATTGACTATATGCGAAAAAAATGATAGAATTCATTAGAATATAATGACTAAATTTAAGTTATTATAAAATTTAAATAGAAGGTAGATAATATGCCCAAAATAAGTATTATAATACCTGTTTATAATACAGGAAAATATATAGAAAAATGTCTTGATTCAGTTAAAAAACAGACAATGAAAGATTTAGAAATAATTGTAGTAAATGATGGATCAACTGATAATTCTGAAGATGTTATAAATAATTGGATAAAAGATAATCCTGATATTGTTACAAAATATTATAAAAAAGAAAATGGAGGATTATCAAGTGCTAGAAATTATGGTATCGAAAAAGCTAATGGAAAATATATAATGCTTTTAGATTCAGATGATTATATAGATTCTAAATTATTTGAAAATCTAGAACAATATATTAACAATGAAATTGATTTAATTAAATTTAAAATGACAACAGTAGATGAAAGTGGAAAACAAATAGCAAAATTATCAGGACCAGTATTTGAAAAATGTACAGGTGAAGAAGCATTTGAAAAACTTGCAGGAAATGATAATTTTTTAGAAGTTGCTTGTATTTATTTGTATAGAAGAGAATTTTTTGTAGAAAATAATTTCTCATATAATACTAAAAATAAATATCATGAAGATTTTGGATTAACTCCACTTATTATTATTAATGCTAAAACAGTAGTATCTACAGAAGTTTATGGCTATTATTATATGCAAACAGAAAATAGCATTATGAGAAATGAAGATTATAGTAAAAATATTCAAAAAGCAAATGACGTTTTAGCTCATTATGATAATATGCTAGATAGAATAGATGGGTATTATATTTCAGATAGTATTAAAGACTTAATAAAAAGATATTATACAAATACAGTAATATTAAAAACAAAAGAACTAAAAGGAAATGATAGAAAAGAATATTTGAAACAAATAAAATTAAGAAAAGTATATAAAAATATAAAACCTATAAATTTTAAACAAAGAGTTAAAAGAAATATATTAAAATTTAATATAAATTTATATTTAAAAATGAGGTAATATTATGCCAAAAGTAAGTGTAATTGTTCCTGTGTATAATGTAGAAAAATACATAGAAAAATGTTTAAATACATTAGTAAATCAAACATTACAAGATATTGAAATAATTGTAGTAAATGATGGATCAACAGATAATTCAGAAAAAATCATAAATGAATTTTTAGAAAAATATCCAGAAAAGATAGTTTATCTCAAGAAAGAAAATGGTGGATTATCAGATGCAAGAAATTTTGGTATTCCATATGCAAAAGGAGAATATATTGCATTTGTTGATTCAGATGATTATGTAGAAACATTTATGTATAAAGAAATGTATGAAATAGCTAAAAAAGAAAATAGTGATATGGTAGAATGTGATTTTATTTGGGAATATCCGAATAAATCAAGAATTGATACAGGAGAAATTTATAATAACAAAAAAGAAATGGCTCAAAAAGTAAGAGTGGTTGCATGGAATAAGCTTATAAAGAAATCTATTTTAGATGAAACAAAAATAGAGTTTCCTAAAGGATATAGATATGAAGATTTGGAATTTACATATAAATTAATACCATATTTGGACAAAGTATCATTCTTAAAGAAACCATGTGTGCATTATATACAAAGAGATAATTCTATTTCTAATACACAAAATGAAAGAACAAAAGAAATTTTTGATATATTAGATCACATAATAGATTATTATAAAGAAAAAGGAATATATGAAGAATATAAAACAGAATTAGAATACACTTATACAAGAATAGTGTTATGTAGTTCTTTACTTAGAATGTGTAAAGTAAAGGATAAAGAAATTAAGAAAAAATTGTTAAATCTTGCATGGGATAATTTAAATAATAGATTTCCTAATTGGAAGAAAAATAAAATTTTAAAAGAATCAAAATCAAAAAAAGATTTATATATGAAATCAATAAACAAAACAACATATAAAATATATACGAAAATATTTAGGTGATTATAAATGGAAGAAAAAGAAGAAACAAAGAAACCAGAACTAAACGAAAAACAAAAAACGAAATTAAAAGATAAATTTAATATTGAAAACTTTTTATGCTTATTTATATTAATGTGTCCTGTTTTAGATATGGTGAGCTTTTTGTTTAGAAATGTATTTAATACAAATTTTTCACCATCAACATTTACAAGACCATTAATACCAGCAATTTTAATGATATGTTTGTTCTTTAAAAATGGTAAAAAGTTTAAAATTAATTCAATTATTATAGGATTAATTTATATTATATATGCATGTGTTCATATTTTCTTATTTACAAAAGTGAAGTCATTAAGTAGTTATAGTAATGAAATACATGAAGCTCAATATTTAGTGAATTATTCATTTATGATATTGAACTTATTTGTGTATATTTATGTATTCAAAGATAAAAATATGGACAAGCTAAGAAAGTTTATGTTTATTGCATCAGCAATTTATATTGTTTCAATATTTATAGCTATATTAACAAATACATCATCATCTACTTATATTGAAAAAATGGGATATAAAGGTTGGTTTGAATCAGGAAACAGTGTTTGTGCAATATTATTGTTATCAATGTTTATTTATATTCCATTATTAAGAGATAAAAAATATAGAATTTGGGTAGCATTAAATGTTATTTTAAATGGAATATTCTTAACAATGTTTGTAGGAACAAGAGTAGGGTTATATGGATTTATATTAGTAATCGGATTATATGTAATTACTGAAATAGTACAAGAATTTTTAAAAAATAAAAAATTAAACAAGAAAATAACTATAATAGGAATTGTTGCAATTGCAACAATAATTGCAGGAGTTACAATATTTGGATCAACAACATTACAAAGAAGAAAACATTTACAAGATATAGAGCAAAATATAGTAGATGAAAGTAAAAACGAACAAGCTCATATAACAGGAAGTTTGATGGAAATAAAAGAGAAAATAGATAATGGAACATTAGAAGAAGGATATTTAAATGAAGCACAAAAACAATCAATTATAGATTTATATAATATTGCAAATGATATGAATGTAACCAATAATGATCAAAGAATGCAACAATTGATTTATAATATTGTGTTAGTAAAAAATCAAGCAAATCCAATGTTAATTGTATTTGGAAATGGATATATGGCAAATTATAGAGAACTAGTATTTGAAATGGAAGTACCAGCAATATTAATAAATTTCGGACTTATGGGATTTGTATTATATTTAGGACCATTTATTGCAATACTAGGATATGGATTATATAAAGGAATAAAGAAATTTAGAAAAATTGATGCAGATTATATAAGATTGATATTAGGAAGCGGTTTTGCCTTTGCATTATCATTCTTTTCAGGATATACATTTTTTAGTCCATCAACAGCATTGATAATAGTTGTATTAAGTGCAATATTATTTAGTAAAGCTAAAAACCTTGATAAGGAGGTATAAATGAAAAAGATACTTTTTGGAATAACAGGACTTACATTAGGAGGAGCAGAAAGAGTATTAGTAGATATAGCAAACAAATTATGTGATAAATATGATATTACTATATTTACAATATATTCTGGTGGAGATTTAGAAAAACAATTATCAAAAAATGTTAAATTAAAATCATTATATAATACAAGTTATTCAAGTCTTGGAAAAATGCAAAAAAAATTAGTTCCATTAAAAGTGTTATTAAATAAAAATGGAATATACAAAAAATATATAAAAGATGATTATGATGTTGAAATTGCATTTTTGGAAGGACCTGTAACAAGACTGTTTAGTGTAAAAAATAAGAATACTAGAAAAATTGCATGGGTGCATAATGATATTTCACTTGTGTTTGGTAAAGGAATTAAGGCAAGGGTAAAAAAATATTTTGATAAGAAAATTTATTCTAAGTATCAAACTATAGTATTTGTAAGTAAAGACAATATGAGAAAATTCAAAGAAGTCTACAAAGATATTAGAAATAAATATTTAGAACCTATAAAAAAAGAAATTATTTATAATTATATAGATAAAGATGAAGTTATAAAAAAAGCAGAAGAAGATATTAATGTTGATTATAGTAATGCTACTTTAAATTTTGTAACTGTCGCAAGATTAGTTCCACAAAAGGCTATAGATAGATTAATTAAGGTACATGCTAAATTAGTTTATTCAAATTGTAAACATCATTTTTATGTAATAGGTGATGGGCCTGAAAAACATAATTTGGAAAAATTAATTGAAGAAAATAATGTTAAAGAAACATTTCATCTATTAGGAAAAAAGGAAAACCCATATCCTTATATAAAGCAAGCTAATTATTTTTGTTTACTTTCTAATTTTGAAGGATATGGTATGGTTTTAGAAGAGGCAAAGATTCTAGGAAAACCAATAATAATTACAGATACAGCTGCAAGAGAAGCGGTAGAAAAATATGAAAATAGTCTTATATTAGAAAATGATGAAGACAAAATATATGAAGGATTAAGAAGTGTTATAAAAACAAATAAAATTAACGATAAAGACTTTGAAAATAAGCCATATGATAATAGCAAAATAATTGAAAATTTAATTAAATTGATAGGAGAATAAAATTGAAAATATCAGTATTAACCCCAACATATAATAGGGCAAATTTAATAAGTAAATTATATGCAAGTCTGATAAAAAATTTACAATATGGTTTATCTGTGGAGTGGCTAATAATGGATGATGGATCAACAGATATTACCAAAGAAGTTGTTGATAAACTTATTGAAGATAGTAAAAAACAAAATATAGATAAAAATATTTTTGAAATTAAATATTTTTATCAAGAAAATCAAGGAAAGATGACAGCTATTAATAATTTAGTAGAAAAGGCAACAGGAGATTTGATTGTAGATTGTGATTCTGATGATTGGTTTTCAAATGATGCTTTTAAAATTATAAAAGAAGCATATGAAGAAAACAAAAATAATTTAGAAAATGTTTATGCATTTTGTTTTTTGAAAAATGATAGTAATGGCAAGAATATGGGAAATAACTTTAAGAAAGATAGAACAACTATGTTTGATTTATATTTTAAAGAAGGAGAAAATGGGGAAAAAGCAATTGTTTTCCTAGCAGATGTAAGGAAAAAATATAAACATAAACTAGAGCATAATGAAAAATTTGTAACAGAAGCTAGATTATATCATGAGATGGATTTGAAATATAAAATGATATGTGTAAATGAACCGATTATGATTTGTGAATATCAAGAAGGTGGATACACAAAAAATATTCAAAAACAATTTAAAGAAAATCCATATGGATATTATGAATATTTTAAAGAGATTTTAAATCGAGATATGAGTGGAGTTAAATTAGGCAAAAGAATATATGCAATAAAACATTATATTCTATTTGGATATCTAACAAATCAATGTACAGGAAAAAATATAAAAGGATGTAAAAATAAAATTTTATATTATTTATTATATTTTCCAGGAATTTTAAAGAGTAAGAAATTTTGACACATATAGTAAATTATGCTATACTCGTAAAAAATAAATTGTAAAATGGGGAATGGAAAAAATGGATAAAATAGCGGTATTAATACCATGTTATAATGAAAGTAAAACAGTAAAAAAGGTAATTGAGGATTTTAGAAGAGAATTACCAGAAGCAACAATATATGTATATGATAATAATTCAAAAGATGGAACAGATAAAATAGCGAAAGAAGCAGGAGCTATTGTTAGATATGAAAGAAAACAAGGAAAAGGAAATGTAATAAGAAGTATGTTCCGCGATATAGATGCAGAATGTTATATTATGACAGATGGAGATGATACTTATCCTGCAGAATATGCTAAAGAAATGTGTAATGCTGTATTAGAAAGAAATGCTGATATGGTAATTGGAGATAGATTATCATCAACATATTTTACAGAAAATAAAAGACCATTTCATAATTTAGGAAATGTTTTAGTAAGAAAATTAATTAATATGATATATAAAAGTGATATAAGAGATGTTATGACAGGATATAGAGCTTTTAGTTATCAATTTGTAAAAACATTCCCAGTATTATCAAAAGGATTTGAAATTGAAACAGAAATGACAATACATACTCTTGATAAAAATATGGGAGTTGAAAATATAATAATTGAATATAGAGATAGACCAGAAGGTAGTGAATCAAAATTAAATACTTATTCAGATGGATTTAAAGTTTTAAAAACAATAGGAATGCTATATAAGAATTATAGACCATTATCATTTTTTACATGGGTAACTATAATTTTAGCATTAGTAGGACTAGGATTTTTAATACCAGTTTTAATTGATTATGTACAAACTGGATTGGTTCCCAAAATGCCATCATTTGTAACAAGTGTATTTTTCTTCATATGTAGTATCCAATCATTTTTTGGTGGACTAATATTACAAACAATAGTAAAATCAGATAGAAGAAACTTTGAAATAAAACTAAATGAATATGCAGATAAATATAAAGAGTTAAAAGATAATGAAAAATAATAAAGGTATGAAAAATATGAAAAAAATATTAAAAAATAACAATATATGTATTTTATTATTAAGCTTAATTACCACAATAGGGATATCAGTTAATTTAATTGAAAATGAATTTAGATTTTCTGGTAATGACTTTAAATGGTTAATTGTACTAACTGTTTTATTTGTGTTTTTTAAGTATGTTTTTAAAAATATAGAAAGAAGAAGAATCAAGATTTCATGTTTACTAGGTTTAATATTAGCAATATTTTATTTACTAGGATATATGGCACAAAATGAATTTGCAATATCGAAGAAAATGATAATATTACTAATTTTTAAATTTGAAGTTTATTTTGTTCTAATTACAGCTATAATTAATTTACTGTATGAAAATGTGAATAAGTGGAGAAAATTAGAAAAAAAGAAGACAAGTAATAAAGAATATAAATTCTTTTCTGCAAATAAGAAATCAATATTATTTGTAGCATTACTATTAATTTTAATATACTTACCATATATATTAAACTATTTTCCAGGAAATGTATTGATAGATTCCACAGTTCAAATTTTACAAGGACAAGGGGATTTTGAATTTACAAATCATCATCCAGTTCTACATACAATGTGTATAAAAACTTGTATAGATATTGGCTATGGACTTACTGGAAGTTATCAATTTGGTGTAGCATTATACACAATAATTCAAACTGTATTAACAGCATTTGTGTTTTCTTATGCTATTTATTATATGGCAAAAAAGAAAGTACCATTAGCTGCTAGAATATGTGCATTAATATTTTTTGCATTATGTCCAACTATTGGATTTTATACTATAACAATGTATAAAGATATACCATTTGCATTATTAATGTTAATAGTAACTATAGGAATAATTGAAATGGTTACAAATACAGATGAGTTTATGAGTTCAAAGAAAAAAATAGCATTATTATCAATTTGCATATTGTTAGCAATGTTTTTTAGAAACAATGGAATATATGCTTTTATATTAGCATTTCCTTTTTTCTTAATTGCAATGAAAAAATATTGGAAAAAAATATTAATCATTTTTTTACTACCAATTATATTATATGAAATTATAACTAATCCAATTTATAATTGGATTGGTATAAAGAAAGGTTCTTCAAGAGAAGCCTTAACAATTCCAATACAACAATTTGCAAGATTAATAATATATAAAAATGATGAATTAACTGATGTGCAAAAAGATAAAATAAAAGAGTATTTACCAATAGATAATTTTAAAGATTTATATAATCCAGTTTTCGCAGATCCAATAAAAAGTAATTTTTCCGAGGAAGCTTTTGAAAAAGATAAAATAGGATTAATAAAATTATATTTTGAATTAGCAATTAAGTTTCCAGGAGAGACAATAAAATCTTTTATACTTGGAAATTATGGATATTATTATCCTAATGTTGTTGGATGGGGAGTTTATACTGGTGTAAATACAGAATCATTTGATGGAATGCAAAAATATGACATAAAAACTACACCAATAATAAAACTACAAATTCTAGATAAAATTAACAATTTCGTTAATAATAGAGATTTTCCAATAATTAGTATGATACTTAGTATTGGATTCCTATTTTGGATTTTGCTAATATGTATGGGATATTGTGTTTATGAAAAGTTATATTTAAAATTATTAATATTTATACCTGTATTATTTGTATGGGTAACAGTATTGGCTTCTCCGGTATTTGCAGAACCAAGATATGTATATTGTTTATTTACAACAATTCCAATTTTTATAGTAACTACTGTATTTTTGAAAAAAAATAAAAATGAAAATTTTAAAGTTTGACATTATTTATATTTATGATATAATTACGATACCGAAAAATACAAAAGGAGTAAAAAAATGAAAGAAAATGATGACGACGTAGCAATAAAAGTTGAACATGTGTATAAAAGCTTTAATATTTATTATGATAGAGCAAACACATTAAAAGAAAGAATGTTATTTTTTAAGAGAAATAAAAGAAGAGAAAAAAGAGAAATATTAAATGATATTAATCTTGAAATAAAAAAAGGTGAAACAGTAGCTCTTATAGGAGTAAACGGTAGTGGTAAGTCTACACTTTTAAAATTAATGACACAAATAATATTTCCTAATAAAGGAACTATTGAAACAAGAGGAAAACTAACATCATTACTAGAATTAGGAGCAGGTTTCCATCCTGATTTTTCTGGAAGAGAAAATATTTATTTTAATTCATCAATATTTGGATTAACTAAAAAAGAAATAGATGAAAGATTAGAGCAAATAATTGAATTTTCAGAATTAAAAGATTTTATAGATAATCCAGTTAGAACATATTCTTCAGGAATGTATATGAGATTAGCTTTCTCAGTTGCAATAAATGTTGATGCAGATATTCTTTTAATAGATGAAATTTTATCAGTAGGTGATCAACATTTCCAAGAAAAATGTTTTAACAAAATGCGTGAATTGAAAAAAGAAGGAAAAACTATGGTATTTGTTACACATAGTATGGATTCAGTAAGAAATCTATGTGATAGAGCAGTATGGTTATATCAAGGACAAGTTAAAATGGATGGAAATACAAACGAAGTAGTTGACGAATACTTAAAAACAACAATGTAGTGAAAGGAGAAAAGCTTACATAAGGCTCAAGGTTTGATTATGAACATATTTCAAAAAATATATAATTATAGAGAATTATTAAAAACAAATGTAAAAAAAGAAATAAGAGGAAGATATAAAAACTCAATATTAGGTGTTTTATGGTCATTCTTAAATCCGCTTTTACAATTAGCAGTATATGCAATTATATTTGGTGCATTACTTGCAGGAGGAGATCCAACATATCATATATATATATGTGTTGCTTTAATTCCTTGGACATATTTTACAACAGCAATAACTCAAGCTTCATTTACAGTAATAGGGAATGCTGATATTATAAAGAAAGTATATTTTCCAAGAGAAATTTTACCAATATCAGTTGTTACAAGTGGAGCAGTTAATTTTTTGATTTCTGTTACAATAATAGTATTCTTTGTATTATTATCAGGAATTGGATTATCATGGCACTTAATATTTTTTCCATTAGTATTATTAATACAATATGTTTTATTATTAGGAATAGGATTTATTGTTTCAGCAATAACAGTGTATTTTAGAGATTTAGAACATATAATTGGAATTATTTTATTAGCAGCATTTTATGGAACACCAATAATATATAGATTAGAACAATTACCTGCTAATTTACAAACAATAATGCAACTTAACCCAATGACACATATAATTGATGCATATAGAGCAATATTCTATTATCAACAAGTACCAAATATGGGAGCATTAGGAATATTATTTGCTATATCTATGGCATTATTAATAGTAGGATATTTTGTATTCAAAAAATTACAAAAAGGATTTGCAGAACAATTATAAAGTAAATAAAGAGAAGCATATATTTGTTTCTCTTTATTTTGAATAAAAGAACGAAAGGATAAAAAATATGAATAATATTAAAATATTTGCTTGTAGAAGTGCTGAAAATTTCACAAAGGAGATTTGTGATTATTTAGGATTAGAAATGGGAAAAATCAATTCCATGAAATTTAAAAATGATAACAATTTTGTACAAATATTAGAATCTGTAAGGGAACAAGATGTATATATTGTACAAACATCAATACCACCAGTAAATGAAAGAATAATGGAATTATTAATTACAATTGATGCAGTAAAAAGAGCTTCTGCTAAAAATATAAATGTAGTATTACCATATTTTCCATACTCAAGATCTGATAAAAAAGATCAACCTAGAGTTCCAATAACAGCTAAATTAATGGCAGAATTATTAGAAGCTGCTGGTGCAACAAGAGTAATAACATGCGATTTACACAATCCAGCAATTCAAGCATATTTTAATATAAATTGCGATAGATTAACAGCAGAAAATATATTAGAAGATTATTTTGTAGAAAAAAAATTAGATAATATGGTAATTGTTGCAACAGATGCTGGAAGTTCTAAAAAGGCATATAAATATTCAGAATTTTTCAATTGTCCAATAGCATTAGTAGATAAAAGAAGAGAAGGAAATGATGACAGAGCGATTGCAAGTACAATTATTGGTGATGTTAAAGATAAAAATGCAATAATATTTGATGATGAAATAGATACTGCAGGATCAATGATGGAAACAGTAAGAGTTCTTAAAAAATTTGGAGCAAAAAGTATCTATGCAGGATGTACACATGGCGTTTTATCAGGACCAGCAATAGAAAGAATAGCAAATTCGGATATAGAAGAATTGGTTATAACAAATACAATTCCACTTGTAGAAGAAAAAAAGATTGATAAAATTACAGAGCTATCAATAGCACCATTATTTGCAGAAACAATAAGAAGAATTAACGAAAATTTACCATTGGGAGAAATATTTAAACGAAAATGAAAAAAATAAAAGGATTATATGAAAAATATAAAGAAATAATTAATTATGTAATATTCGGAGGATTAGCTGCAGTAGTAAATTTCGGATCATATTTTGTATTCGCAAGATTATTTCATATTGATGAAGTAATAAGTAGTGGATTATCATGGTTTTGTGCTGTTTTATTTGCATATATTACTAATAAAATATGGGTTTTTGAAAGTAAAACAGAAACTAAAAAAGCATTTTTAAAAGAGATGATAATGTTTTTTGCAGCCAGAGTTATTTCAGGGATATTATGTGATGTAGGAACATTTGCTTTAATGGTTAAAGTTTTAGGAATAAATGATATTATAGCTAAAATAGTAACACAAATAATGGTTGTTATTATGAATTATGTTTTTAGTAAATGGATAATTTTTAAAAAGAAAAAAGAAAATACAAATGCTGAATAATAAAATGAGGAAGGCAAATAAATAATGAAAAAAATAAGTATAATAATACCATCATATAACGAGGAAGAATCAATTACTAAATTATATAAAAGATTAGATGATGTAACTAAGAAAATGGTTCAATATGAATTCGAAATATTATTTATAAACGATGGAAGTAAAGATAAAACATTAAAAATAATAAAAATGTTAAGAAATGAGGACAAAAGAGTTTGTTATGTAGATTTTTCAAGAAATTTTGGAAAAGAAATAGCAATGATAGCAGGCTTAGATTATGCTACAGGAGATTGTGTAGTATTTATGGATGCAGATTTACAAGATCCACCAGAATTGATTCCAGAATTTATAAAATATTGGGAAGAAGGTTATGATGATGTATATGGAAAGAGAAGGTCTAGAAAAGGAGAATCTTTTTTCAAAAAATTCACATCAAAAATGTATTATAAAATATTACAAAAAACAACTAAAATTGAAATTCAAAAAGACACAGGAGATTTTAGATTATTAGATAGAAGATGTGTAAATGCATTAAAAAAATTAAGAGAATCACAAAGAAATACAAAAAGTATGTTTAGTTGGATAGGTTATAATAAAAAAGAAGTTTTATATGATAGACCTCCAAGAGTTGCTGGAAAAACTAAATGGAATTATGGTAAACTGATAGATTTAGCATTAGACGGAATAACTTCATTTACAACATCTCCATTAAGACTTTCAACATTTATTTCAATACCAACATTTATAATACTATTTGCATATTTTATTTATGTAATAGCAAAGTGTTTTGTAGTAAATGAACCAATACAAGCATATCAAGCAATAATATTATTAATATTATTCTTTTCAGGGGTACAAATATTATTATTTGGAATAGTAGGCGAATATCTAGGAAGAATATTTAAAGAAACAAAAAATAGACCATTATATTTAGTCAATGAATATAATGATAAAAAAGAAACTAATGAATAATAAGTGAAAAAATAAAATAGAAAAGGCGGCAAAAGAAAAATGAAAAAAACAATAGCAAAAGTTATAGTAATATTAATATCATTAATAAGTACAATTGTATTTATAAATCCGATAAATAAAGTACAAGCAGCAAATACTATAAATAGTACTAAATCAAATGAAGTATCAAGCAATAGCACAAATACTATTAAAAGTAAAGAAAATATATTAGCTAATGCTAAATTATCAAATTTAGGAGTTTATACATATGACTTTAAAGGTTTTAAACCAGATATTACAACATATGAAACAACAGTACCAAGTGGAGTAACAACAGTAAAAGTATATGCTACAACTCAAGATGAAAATGCAACATATAAAGTAACAGGAAATGAAAATTTAAAAGCGGGAAAAAACAAAGTCACAATTACAGTTACAGCAGCAGATAAAAAAACAACAAAAGAGTACTATATAAATGTTAAGAAACAATCTAATGGTAATTCAGAAGAACAAGAAGAGAGTACTGACGAAGAAGAAAATGAAGACAAAGATGAAAATAGTGAAGAAGTAACTGAAACAAATAATGAACCAATAGATTTAGAAAGCAAATATTATAGTGAAGAACATGTACAATATGGATGGTATATAGTTTTTGGAACATTAATAGTAATGACATTAATTCTTCTTATAATGGTTATAAAAAGTAAAAGAGATACTAAAATAGAAGAAAGAAAAGAAATAAGGAGAGAAAAAAGAGAAAGACTAGAAAGAGAATTAGAAGCAGAACAAAAAAATATTGAAATTCCAAAAGCAATGCAAAGAAAAAAGATAGAACCAGAAAATCAAGCACAAATAAGTAATGAAGAAAAATTCGAAGAATTAAAACAAAGAAGTAGAAAATACTTAGACGAAAAAGAAAACAATGATAATAATAAAAACTTTTAATTTATAATTAAAAAAGGTAAATATAGATATAAATATAAATATCAAAAACGAGAATATTAATTTATTCTCGTTTTTGATGTTTAGGCTGAAAGTCAAAAGTTTTTTAAAAAAACTTTAATAGAAAAAAGTAAATCTAACCAAATAAAAAATACAAACAAATTTTCTAAAAACTATTGACAAAAATAAAAAATAAAAATATAATCAAACCGAACAAAAATTCTAATATATTTGGAGGAGTTTATATGATAACAACATTACATATAAAAAATATAGGAATAATAGATGATATAAATATAGATTTAAACAATGGATTAAATGTGCTTACAGGAGAAACAGGAGCTGGTAAAACATTAATAATAGACTCTATTGAGATTATTTCAGGAGGAAGATTTTCAAAAGAAATGATTAGAAAAGGAGAAACAAATTCCTTTATAGAAATGTGTATTTATGCTCCAGAAAATGAAAATTCAATAGATGGAAACATAATTGTATCACGAGAGATAAATACAACTGGTAAGAATATGTGTAAAATCAATGGAAGAATGGTAACTGTAAATGAATTAAAAGAATTTATGTCAAAATTTATAGAAATACATGGGCAAAATAAGAATCAAGAATTATTAGATAATAAAACACATTTAAAATGTTTGGATAATTTTATAGGAAATGATATAAAAAAGATAAAAGATAAATACTTAGAAAAATATAATAGATACTTAGAAATAAAAAGTGAATTAAAACAAAATTATGGTGATGATAAAGAAAGAGAAAGAAAACTAGATTTATTAAAATACCAAATAGAAGAAATAGAACAAGCGAATTTAACTGAAATAGAAGAAGATATGTTAGAAGAAAAAAGAAAGATGATGCAAAATTCTGAAAAAATAACAAAAGGATTGCTAGATGCAGATACAGCAATTAGTGAAAATGGAATAGATTCAATAAGTTATGCAATAAAATCATTAGAAAAAATAGAAAATATAGATGAAAAATATGAAAAAGTAGCAAGTAATTTAAAAAGTTTATATTATGAATTACAAGAAATATCAAGAGATTTAAGTTCATATAATGATGAAATATATTTTGATGAAGAAGAAAGATGTCAAATAGAAGAAAGATTAGATTTAATATATTCATTAAAAAGAAAATATGGAAATACAATTAAAGAAATCTTAGATTATAAAAAGGAAATTGAAGAAGAAGTAGAACATATAGAAAACTTAGATAAGTATAATCAAAAACTAAAGAAAGAATTAGAAGAAATTACAAAACAAATGAATGAAATAGGAAAACAAATACATTGTGAAAGAGAAAAGGGGGCTAAAGTATTAATTAAAAATATAAATAAAGAATTAGTTGATCTAGAAATGAAAAATGCAAAAATAAATATCCATATAGATTATAATGAAAATGAATTTTATAAAACAGGAAAAGATCAAGTAGAATTTTTTATAGCAACAAATGTTGGAGAAGATGAAAAAGAATTAATAAAAATTGCATCAGGTGGAGAGATATCTAGAATAATGTTAGCAATAAAGAAAGTATTAGCAGATACTGATAAAATGCCTATATTAGTATTTGATGAAATAGATACAGGGATTAGTGGAAATGCAGCTAATATGGTTGCTCAAAAGTTAAACAGTATATCAAAAAATCACCAAGTACTTTGCATTTCACATTTGCCTTCAATTGCAGCAATGGCAGATTATAATTATTTTATTAGTAAAAAAGTTATAGATGAAAGAACAAATACAAGTGTTAAACTATTAAATGAAGAAGAAATCGTAAAAGAAATAGCAAGAATATCTTCAGGACAAGTAAATGAAATAACAATTAAGTATGCAACTGAATTAAGAAATAAAAAAGTCTCATAAAAATAATTATAAATTTTTAATTAGCTATTGTAAAAGAAAAGAAATTTTGCTATAATAATAGAAGATTAAAAAAAACCGTAAATTCCGGCAAATTTTTTAATCTTTTTTTGTTTGCAAAATTAATTATGGTTTTAGGAGGAATAAAATGAATACAAAATACATATTTGTAACAGGTGGAGTAGTATCAGGATTAGGAAAGGGAATAACCGCAGCGTCATTAGGAAGATTGTTAAAAAACAGAGGATATAAAGTAACAATACAAAAATTTGACCCATATATAAATGTGGATCCAGGAACAATGAATCCATATGAGCATGGGGAAGTATTTGTAACAGATGATGGAGCTGAAACAGATTTAGACTTAGGACATTATGAAAGATTTATAGATGAAAATCTAACTCATAATTCAAGTGTTACAATGGGGAAAATATATTCAAGTGTAATTGAAAAAGAAAGAAGAGGAGATTACTTAGGAAAAACAGTACAAGTTATTCCTCATATAACAAATGAAATCAAAGATAGAATATATAGTTTTGAGGATACTGACACAGATATAGTTATATCTGAAGTTGGAGGAACTGTTGGAGATATTGAAGGACTTTCAATAATTGAAGCAATAAGACAAGTTGGATTAGAAAAAAATCCTGAAGATGTATTATATATACATGTAACATTATTACCATATATTTCTGGTTCAAATGAAATAAAATCAAAACCAACACAACACTCTGTAAAAGAATTACAAAGTTTAGGAGTTCAACCAGATATTTTAGTTTGTAGAACAGAACAAGATATACCAACAAGTGTAAGAGAAAAATTATCACTATTTTGTAATGTAAGAAAAACTAGTGTAATTCAAAATAAGACAGCTGATTGCTTATATGCTGTACCATTAATGCTAGAAGAAGAGGGATTGGCTAAAGAAGTATGTAATCATTTAAAATTAGATAAATATGTTCCAGACAATTCAAAATGGGAAGCATTAGTAGAAAAGATTAGAAACATAGATAAAGATAACAAAGTAAAAGTTGCTATTGTTGGTAAATATGTTAGACTTGAAGATGCTTATATATCAGTAATAGAAAGCTTATATCATGCAGGATTTGCAAATGATGTAAAAGTTGAGGTTAAATTAATAGATTCAGAAACAATTAATGAAGGAAATGTAAAAGAAAAATTAAAAGATATACAAGCAGTTGTAGTTCCAGGCGGATTTGGAAATCGTGGTATAGAAGGAAAAATACAAACAATAAAATATGTTAGAGAAAATAAAATACCATTTTTAGGAATATGCCTTGGAATGCAAATGGCAGTTGTAGAATATGCAAGAGATGTATTAGGAATAGAAGATGCAAATTCTGCAGAATTTGATGAAAATTCTAAAAATCCTTTAATACATATTATGGAAGAACAAAAAGGAATAGATAAAAAAGGTGGAACAATGAGACTTGGAGCATATCCATGTGTAATCAAAGAAGGAAGTTTAGCACATAAGTTATATGGAGAAACTCAAATTTCAGAAAGACATAGACATAGATTTGAATACAATAATAGTTATAAAGAAAGATTAGAAAATGCTGGATTAATTTGTTCAGGAACATCACCAAATGGAAATTTAGTTGAAATAGTTGAAATGGAACAAAAAGATCATCCATTCTTCATAGCAGGACAATTTCATCCAGAGCTAAAATCTAGACCTAATAGTCCATCACCATTATTTGTTGGATTAGTTGGAGCAGCAAAAGAATTAAAAAATAAATAATAGAGAAGGAGAAATAATATGAGCTTTATATGGGGCTTATTAGGTGCTTTTTTTGGAATAATAGCAGTAATTTTTTTCATTATTTTTTTGATACTAATAATAGTAAGAGTTAAATTTGGAGGAAATGTATACAGGGATGTGAAAGATGCATTTAAATATGCAAAAGACCTGAAAAAACAAGAATATGCAAGACCTAAAGATGTAAGTGGAATGACTAAATTATTAGAAGAACCAATATTAAGAGATTTTTCAGATTTTAATAAAGATGTATTATTTTCATTAATTGAAAAGAACTTAAGAAAAATATTTACAGGAATTGAAAATCATTCTGCAGAAGAAATTGTTAAAGATCCAGATTTAGTTTTGATGTGGTCAAAAATGCAAGATATAGTAGAAGATATGAAAAATCAAGATATTCAAATAAAGTATGATCAAGTTGCATTTAATAGACATGCTATAAAAAATTATGAAAAAAAACATGGAAAAGCAACAATAACAACATCTTCAAGTGTGGAATATTATTATAAAAGCAATGTAAAAAAAGACACAAATTACGAAGATGTAAAAAAACAAACAAGATATACTTGTGAATTTGTATATGTTTATGATGAACAAAAAGTAGGATATGATAAAGAGGCATTTGGAGTACATTGTCCAAACTGTGGAGCACCATTAAGAAGACTTGGAGCAGGAAATTGTGATTATTGTGGAGTACATGTAGAACCAATAAATTTAAAAGCTTGGAAAATGGCATCATATAAAGAAGATTTTAAGAACTGATTTATCAGTTCTTTTTTGTATTGTTTGTACATATAATAGATTTGTGAACTTTATGTGAAAAATATGAAAAAAGTATTGACTTTTTACGCTAACGGGTATAAATTATTAGCAGTCAAACACAATGAGTGCTAATAAAATTTTAAAGGAGGTATTTAGACATGATAAGACCATTAGAAGACAGAATATTAATAAAAATGAAAGAAGGCGAAGAAACAACCAAAAGTGGAATTATTTTAGCAAGTAACTCAAAGGAAAAACCTCAAATAGCAGAGGTTATAGAAGTTGGGCCAGGTAAGAAAATAGAAGGAAAATTAGAACCAGTAGTAGTAAAAAAAGGTGATAATGTTATAGTAAGTAAATATGCTGGGACAGAAGTGAAATATGAAGGTGTTGATTACATAATTCTAAAACAAGAAGATGTTTTAGCTATAGTAGAATAATTTTTTTGATAAAGAAAGGAAAGTGAACAAAATGGCAAAAGTTATTAAATTTGGTGAGGATGCAAGAAAATCTTTATTAGAAGGAGTAAATAAATTAGCAGATACTGTAAAAGTAACTCTAGGACCTAAAGGAAGAAATGTAGTACTAGATAGAGGCTATGGAGCACCATTAATTACAAATGACGGTGTTACAATAGCAAAAGATATAGAATTAGAAGATAAATTTGAAAATATGGGAGCAAGATTAGTAAAAGAAGTTTCAACAAAGACAAATGATGTTGCAGGTGATGGAACAACAACAGCTACAGTTCTTGCACAAAGTATGATAAAAGAAGGTGTAAAAAACGTTGCAGCAGGAGCTGACCCAATGGCTGTAAAAAGAGGAATTGATAAAGCAGTTGTAGTAGCGGTAGAAGAACTTAAAGAGTTAAGTTCTCAAATAAAAGGAAAAGAAGATATAGCAAGGGTAGCAAGTATATCAGCAAATAATGAAGAAGTGGGAAAATTAATTGCAGATGCTATGGAAAAAGTTTCAAAAGATGGAGTTATAACAATAGAAGAATCAAAAACATCTAATACAGAATTAACTGTAGTTGAAGGAATGCAATTTGATAAAGGTTATGTTTCTCCATATATGGTTACAGATACAGAAAAAATGGAGGCTGTATTAGATAATCCATATATATTAATAACAGATAAGAAAATTAGTAATATTCAAGAAATATTACCATTGTTAGAAAATTTAATGCAGCAATCAGGAAAATTATTAATAATATGTGATGATATTGAACAAGAAGCATTATCAACATTAATATTAAATAAATTAAGAGGAGTTTTAAATGTAGTTGCTGTAAAAGCCCCAGGATTCGGTGATAATAGAAAAGCAAACTTAGAAGATATTGCAATATTAACAGGCGGAGAAGTAATTACATCAGATTTAGGCTTAGAATTAAAAGATGTTGAAATTACACAATTAGGTAGAGCAAAACAAGTAAAAGTACAAAAAGAAAATACAATAATTGTAGATGGTTTAGGCAAAAAAGAAGCAATAAAAGAAAGAGTTTCACAAATAAAAGCACAAATAGCAGAAACAAAAAGTGAATATGATAAAGAAAATTTACAATCACGTTTAGCAAAAATTGCTGGTGGAGTTGCAGTAATAGGAGTAGGAGCAGCAACTGAAGTTGAAATGAAAGATAAAAAACTAAGAATAGAAGATGCTTTATCTGCAACAAAAGCAGCTGTTGAAGAAGGAATTGTTTCAGGTGGCGGAACAGCCTTAATAAATGTGATTCCCAAAGTTGAAGAATTAACAAAAACATTAGAAAATGGGGAAAAATTAGGCGCTCAAATAGTGCTAAAAGCATTAGAAGAACCAGTAAAACAAATAGCTAAAAATGCAGGATTAGAACCAGCAGTTATTGTTGATAAAGTAAAAACATCAAAGGTAGGAATTGGATTTGATGCTGCAAGTGAAGAATATGTTGATATGAAGAAAGCAGGAATTGTAGATCCAACTAAGGTTACAAGAAGCGCACTTCAAAATGCAGCATCTATTGCATCAATGGTATTAACAACAGAAAGTTTAGTAACAGATGCTCCAGAAAAATCTTGTAGTTGCCATACAGCACAAGATGATGGAATGCCAGCTGCAATGAATGGAATGTATTAATATCTTTTAAGGACGAAGAAAAATAACTTCGTCCTTAAAAAATTCTTTAAAAATCAAAAAAATTAAAAAAAATTTTAAAAATGTATTGACAACATTAAAAAAATCTAGTATACTAAAAAACGTCGAAAGAAATGGTCGCTTAGCTCAGCTGGGAGAGCATCTGCCTTACAAGCAGGGGGTCATAGGTTCGAGCCCTATAGCGACCACCATTTTTTTATAAAATATGGCCCGGTAGTTCAGTTGGTTAGAACGCTAGCCTGTCACGCTAGAGGTCGACGGTTCGAGCCCGTTCCGGGTCGCCATTTTTTTTATATAGAAATAATATTTGGCTCGATAGCTCAGTTGGTAGAGCAGGGGACTGAAAATCCCCGTGTCAGTGGTTCGATTCCACTTCGAGCCACCATAAAATGTAGTTTATATCAACTACATTTTTTTTTTATTGTTTTTTATATTTTATTGACTAAATAGTGAAAAAAATATATACTTAAGAAAATTTAAGGAATTTATAGATTGATTTATGAATTCAAAGGAGAGATTTATTATGAAGAAAAATCCAAAATTACAAGAAGTAAGAATGGCTAATTCAGTAAAAGAATTATTACAATATGCTACAAAAGAAGTGCCAGACAGAGATGCATATCAATTTAAAGATGAAAATGATAAAGAAAAAATAGTACATGTAACATATAAAGAATTTAAAGAAGAAACAGAAAGCTTAGGAACAGCTCTTGCTAAAATTGGAATGCATGATAAACATATAGCTGTAATTGGAGAAAATAGTTATAAATGGATTAACGTATATATAACAGTAATGCAAAGTACAGGAGTACTTGTTCCAATAGATAAAGAATTAACAATAGAAGGAATAATTAAAGTATTAAAACACAGTGATAGTGAAGTATTATTTTATTCAGGAAGATATGAAAAATGGATAAGTGAGATTCAAAAACAAGTTCCTGAAATAAAATATTTTATTGGATTTAATAATAAAGAAGACATATCAGATAATATTTTATCATTCGATAAATTCAAAGAAGAAGGAAGAAAAGAATTAAAAGCAGGAAATACATCATTTACTGATTTACAAGGTGATCCAAATAGCTTAAAAATGCTAGTATACACATCTGGAACAACAGGAGAGCCAAAAGGTGTTATGCTTACAGAACATAACTTAATTAGTGTTGCTAATTATGGATTACAAATAGCTGAAATAAAAACAAAATGTTTATCAGTTTTACCATATCATCATACTTATGAATCAGTAGCAGGGACAATAATATCATTACATAAACAAACTACAGTATGCATAAACGATAGTTTAAAAAATGTATTGAAAAACTTACAATTATTTAAACCTGATTATATTTATTTAGTTCCAGCATTCACAGAAGTATTTTATAAAAATATATGGGCAAATGCTGAAAAAACAGGAAAAGCAAAAACATTGAAGAAAATAATACCAATAAGTAATGCATTATTAAAAATAGGAATTGATTTAAGAAAAAAATTATTTAAATCAATATATGATGCATTTGGGGGGAATCTAAAAGAAATTATATGTGGTAGTGCACCAATTCGTCCTGATGTTGGAAAATTTTTTAATGATATTGGAATTGAGTTATATAATGGATATGGAATTTCTGAATGTTCTCCATTAGTAAGTGTAAATAGAAAAGGATTTAATGATAGTAATACTGTTGGGGTAGTATTACCATGTAATGAAATAAAATTTGAAAATGTAAATGAAAATGGAGACGGGGAAGTTTGTGTTAAAGGTGATATCGTAATGATGGGATATTACAAAGACAAAGAAAGAACAGATAAAGTTTTAAAAGACGGATGGTTTAACACAGAAGATTATGGACACTTTAATGAAAGAGGGCAACTTGTTATAAATGGAAGAAAGAAAAACTTAATTGTTTTGGATAATGGTAAAAATGTATATCCAGAAGAAATTGAAGTGTATATATCAAGAATTCCATATGTTCAAGAAGTTATAGTAAAAGGAAAGAAAAATGAATTGGGGCAAGAAACTGCGCTTATTGCTGAGGTATTCTTAAATCAAGAAAAAGTTGAAGAATTAAAGGTAGATGATATTCACGAAAAATTAAAATTAGACATTAGAGAAATTACAAAAGAATTACCTATTTATAAAAGAATATCTGAAATTGAGATAAGAAAAGAAGAATTTGATAAAACAACTACAAATAAAATAAAAAGATAGAATTATTATTTTCAAAAAGGAGCATTAATGAAAAACAAAACAAAGAGAAAAATTGAAGCTACTTTTAAAGACTATATAGAACAACATAATAAGACTTTTAAGGATTACAATTATATTTATCAAAAGATTTCAATGGAATTCCATTTAGAAGAAATGGAAAAAGAAAGAATACATAGAAATCAAAAAGAAAAAAATATAAAAATAGTAGATAAGTTACCAAGGTTATCAGGAATTGCATATGAAAAGGTAGAAGAGATTGATGAAGAACTAAAAAAAGTAGGGTTATTAACAGAAAAGAATATGCCTTATATAAGAAGCGCTATTACAGATGATATATTTGAAAATGTTAATGAAGGAAATAGAGATTTATCATTAATTTCAGGTATTATTGAAGGGCATAAATCTCCAAGTAGTAAATATATAGATATAAAAAGTCCAAGTATTGTAGATAAAATTAAAAGTTTGTTTAAACCTAAACCTAAAAATAAGTTGAATAAAGTAGATGAAAGCTTAGTGTTAGAAGAAATTGATGATTATAATGTAAGGTGCGAAAAAGTTTTAAATTACAATTTAAAATCTAATATTATAGATTCATTAATTAAAAAGTTAGATAAAAAAGTGATAGAAGATGAAGATATATATGTATATATCGAAGGAATGGGAATACGAAAGGAATTAAAGAAACTAGGATTTGAAGATTTGATACCTGAATTTGAAGAAAAAATAAATAAAAAATATGGAATAATAGAAAAAAAGAAAATCGGAAGATGGACTATATCAATTGGAAAACAACCTGATATATATGAAAATCAAATTATAAGGAATAATAGAAACAAAATAGTTATGAATCCCGCTAAAAAGGAGGATTCTAAAGATGATGCTTCAAAAAAAGATGGTTTTGAAATAGATGATTAATAATCATCTATTTTTTTTTTGATAAATTTGTAACAAAAAAAATGCATCCTCATATTATATATCATACAAAGGAACAACAAAAGAAAGAAAAACTTCTTTCGAAAGGGGGGCTAAACTATGCCAGAGAACAGAGGATGCGGAGGTTTTGGATTCGGTGATGATAACTGCTGCTGGATAATAATTCTTATATTATTAATTTGTTGCTGCTGCGGTAACAATAGAGGTTGTTGCTAATTTCCATAAGATAACTAAAGATAAATAGTGCAAAAGAAGATTAAAATAAATTATTATTAGTAATAATAGAAGTATATTACACTTGTTGTAGTATGCTTCTATTAATTTATTAACATAAAACATTGATAAAATTATATATGCGTGATATAATAAGCCCAGCGCAAATGCTTAGGTAGCTTTACTAATGATAGTTTTATAGCTAAGTTAGCAGAGTAGCAGAGCAATAGTTTAATGTTAATCGCACGACACAAGAATAATTGCATAAGGAGGACGCGAATATGAGTGCAAAAGAACAGAAGATGGTTGTTATAGGATCCGACAGAGGAAGGGCTCGGGTATATGTAATAATCGGTGGATGCTGGGGCGATGAAGGCAAGGGAAAAGTTGCTGCATTTTATGCGACAATTGCAAATCTTGTTATCAGAGCTACAGGTGGAGCCAATGCAGGCCATACCGTTTATATAAACGGCAAAAAAATTGCATTACATCTGGTTCCGGGAGGAATTGGAAATCCCAAGACAATATGCCTCATAGGACAGGGAACGGTTGTAGACTATGATATCCTTGTAGAGGAAATCAAGCAGATCTATGAGTATGGAGTCGAAGATGTCATGGAGAGACTTAAGATTTCTGGTACAGCTAATGTACTGTTTCCGTATCATAAGGCTTTAGATAAACTCCATGAGTGGCTGAGACTGAAGAAGGTTGGAACAACTGCAAAGGGAATTGGCCCGGCATATGCAGATGAAACAACAAGATTTGGACTCAAAGTCTATGATCTGATGCTTCCTGTAGGAGAGCTTACAGAAAAAATCGGAGAAGTTCTTTCACTGCACAAGCCTTTGTTTGATGCATATGATGCTTGGCAGAAGAAGAATACCAATTCGATGTTCACAGACGAAGAGTGGGCAGAGTACATGGATTTCTTCGTACATCCTGAGAAACTGGCTATTAAGTACCATGAGTATGGAAGACAGTTTTCTAAGGCGATTGTAAACGGGCATCAGCTTGTACAGGGATTTCTTAATAATCCTGCAAACACAATCGTAGTTGAAGGTGCTCAGTCGGTATGCCTTAGTCTGAAGGAAGGCCATTATCCGATGGTTACAAGTTCAGATGCAAATACACTTGGAACACTTTCAGGAGCTCATCTCAACCATAAAGATGTTACAGAGGTAATTCTTATTGCCAAAGCATATTTCTCAAAGGTTGGGCAGGGAATATTCCCAACAGAGTTTGAATCACATATTGACGCTAACGGAAAGCTTATTCCTTACAAGAAAGAAGAAGCTTTAGAAGGTGATATTTATCGTGATGAAAACGGTGAATATGGGGCGACAACAAAACGTCCGAGAAGAACAGGAGCCTTTGATGGCATTCTGCTCAAAAATTCTGTTGAAAAATCAGGAGCCGATTATCTGTGCATTAACTGCATAGATTCTATCGGAATGATGGGCAAAAAGTATGGCAAAATCAAAATCTGCAATGCTTACGACTATCAGGGACAGGAGATTGATTACTATCCTGATAATATCAACACCACAGGTGAAATTCCTACTCCAAAGTACAAAGATGATTTTGATGGAGGCTGGACGATCACCAAAGACATGACTACCTATGATTCATTACCGGAACTTGCTAAAACCTTTATCAAAACGATAGAAGAAATCACTAAGTGCAAGGTAAAGTACATAGGCGTAGGGCCTAAGAACGAGGATATGATCATAAGAGATAATATCTAAGTTCACAATTATATGAAAAACTATTATTCTGCGTTATTACTCTAAGTTACCAAAAAAACAACCTGCAAAATTTATTTTGTGGGTTGTTTTTTATCATATTAATTTAATTTTTAATAATGATTTTATTATTAAATTAAAATAAATTATTATAATTTTTTATTTATATCTATAAA
Source organism: uncultured Clostridium sp. (assembly GCA_946545015.1). GTDB lineage: Bacteria > Bacillota > Clostridia > TANB77 > CAG-508 > CAG-269. Next base: position 31,297 of record CAMNMV010000003.1, on the reverse strand, counting down.
AATTATAGTTTGTATTTTGAGTTAGAGTTATTGCACCATCATAAAGTGAAGTTTTGTCTGTTTCAATAGGTGGTTCAATATAAATAGTACATTTAAATTCTTGATTTAAGTTATTAGTTATATAAATATCAAATGAAAATTTTGTTTTTAAAGAATTAAGTAGAACTCCACATTTTTTTAGTAATGAACCATCATAAGTGATTGGGGAAGTTGTATCTGCTATAGTATAATCTGATTTAATATTTTCATTTATATAACTTAAAACTATTGGATTAGCACAATTGTTGTAAAGAGTAGGTGTAGATAAATCTTCATTATCTTTTGAACTTATATTGAAAACTAATTCATCTTCAAAAATGTTATTTTCTGGAATTAATCCTTCAGCAAAAGAATTAATATTTTTATAAAAAATTTTTTGATTTCCAATACTTGGCTCTTCTAAAAATTTTAGATTGTTTATTTTTACACTTTTTAAAGTATTTTCAAGTGTGTTTTCATTACTATTATTATTAATAAAAAGGGCAATATCAGTATATTGATACAAGTTTTCAATTGTAAAATTAGAAATTGAACTAGTTTTATTTTTTGCATTGCAATTATTAAATAATACACATTTATTTATTGAAAAAATCACATTTTCATTTTTATCAGCAAAATCAAAAATTGAATTATCACACTTAGAACTTGTACAAAGTCTTCCTAGAACTGTACTTGAAAGTATGATTAAAACAAGTGTTAAGAATGCTAATAAAATAATAGATATAATTGTTTTTCTTTTCAAAATATTTCCTCCTTAGTTTGATAGTATTAATATATTACAAAAACTAATTTTAATCAATTATTTTTATATAATAATTTATATTAATTTTACCAAATATTTAAATTGACTTTTTTTTATACAAATATTAAAATTGATATAGGTGATAATAATATGAAAATAAACGAAAATAATCAAAAAAGTAAGATAGATGGTAAAAAAATAATATATATAGCAATAATTAGTGTTATTATAGTAGTTTCTATAATAATTTATGTCAAAGTGACTAGAAATAATACATATGCAAAGCAAGCTAATGCTAATGAAGAAAATCAACAATTAGAGAATTCAAATATAAAAATAAGTAAAGCTGATGATGTTGATATATATAAAATAATAAAGAAAAATAACAAAGAATCTACAAGAGAAGAAATTGAAATTAAAGAAGAAACTTTAGAATTTATGACAAGATATAGGGAAAATAGTGAATTGCCAAAAGGAACAATTCAAGTAGTACAAGAAGGAAGAGAAGGAATACAACAGTATTCTATAAAAACTATTTATGTAGGTGGTAAAAACGTAAAACAAGAAATAATGGGAAGTAGGATTATTAAAGCTTCAGCAGATAAAATTGTGGAAATAGGTACTGCAAATTATACATATGATTACAAAGCTAAAGTTGGAGATAAAATTTACGTTACATCAGATAGAGCTGAAATAATGAGTGAACCTAATAATTCATCTAGAAAAGTTACAGTGCTAGCAAAAAATGAAGAACTTAAGATTTTAGAAATAGCAAATGATTGGTATAGAATATCAAGTTCATCTACAACAGGATGGATAAAACAATTAAATGCAACTTATTTAAATCCAAATGATAAAACTCAACTAGCAAATCAAAGAACAAAAGCTGAATTATTAAAAGAATTAAATATGAATATGAGTTTAAATAAACCAAGTGGATTAAGTTTGGAACAATTTAAAAAAGTACTAAGTGATCCAAAAGATGTAAATAAGATTTTTGAGAAAAATGCAGAGTATTTTTATTATATAGAAAAACAATATAATATTAATGGTATTTTTGTTGCAGCAATTGGAATACATGAAAGTGCATGGGGGACTTCTAAAATTGCTAAAGATAAGAACAATTTATTTGGATATGGAGCATATGATTCAAATCCATACAATGGAGCATATACATTTAATACATATGCAGAAAGTATAGACTTGATGGCGAGGGTATTAACCAAATATTATTTAAATCCTGCAGGAACTAGCATATTTGGTGGCGAACGAGCAAAAGGGACATTTTATAATGGAGCAACTGTAAATGGTGTAAATAAAAGATATGCTACAGATAAAAATTGGGCAAATTGTGTTTATAAATATATTAAATTATTATATGAAAAAGTTTAATAATAAAAATATATAAAATTCTTAAAAAATATCAAAAAATAAAGCTTAATTTTCCAAAAATTCTTGATATTTTTTACATATTATTGTATGATATAAAGGTAAGAAAATTAAATGTATCAAAAGAAAGGGGCAAAATATGAAAAAAGCGTCAATAGTAATAATAATGTTAGTTATAATAACAATAATAAGTATGATTATTTGTACGGCAAATGTAAATGCTGCACAAGGCAAAGCAATAGATGATCAAACAGAAAGCAAACTTGTAGAAATTAAGGATAATGCTGCAAAGTCCATAGAGGATTATCAAGCAAAATATGGTTCTGAATCATATGGATTAGTTGCATATATACTTAATATTGTAAGAATATGGAGTATTCCATTATGCTTTTTAGGAATTGCAATAGGATCAATATATAAATCTATAATAGGAATTAGAAAATTAGATACATTAGAACAAGGAAGAGGAGCGGTTGTAGCTTTCGTCACAATACTAATTATATGCCAAGTTTTACCATTAGTATTTGCTATCGTTGTAAAATTTGGAAGGGGGTAACAAATGAAAATATTATTTGCGGTTAGCAATGACACAATATCTGAAACAATTGTTAAAAGATATCAAAGAGATTACAAAGAAATAGTAACAAGCAAAAATGTATACTATTTTAATGCAATAGTAAAAGAAATACAAAAAGATAAATCATATGATAGAATAATTATAAGTGAAGAATTAGAAGCATTTACAAATACACAATATCAACAAATAGATAAATTTATATTTGGAAAATTGGAAAGCATTAGTGATGAATCATCTAATTTTAAAGGTGATGATAGAATACCTATAATTTTAATAACATCAGATAGAAGAACAAAAGGCGAAGAAATGCTAGAAAAACTATATAGCATTGGAATTTATAATGCTGTTCTTGGAAATGACAGAAGCACAGATGAGGTTTGCAAATTAATAAATAAACCTCGTACAGCAAGAGAAGCAATAGACTATTATAATATCCAAACAGATGATAATGAATATAAATCATATAGTGAAAATGATGTAAGTGAACAAGAAATTCAAAACATATTAGCACATTATAAGAAATTAGGAAAAAATGAAGAAAAATATGTTACAAGTTTTGAAAATATAGTATCACAATATAATGATGCACAATTAAGAATTATAAGTAAATTTTTACCTTTAAATGTTAGAGCAGTGTTGGAGGAGCAATCACCAAAATATCAACAGATAATGTCTTATAATAATTCAGTAACAGACAAAATTAGAAGACCAAAAAATAATGTACAACCTGATTTAGGACCAAGTGGAAAATTATTAAGAACGGAAAAAACAGATAATTTACCCAAAGATCCAATTATAATACCTTCAGCTGTTGATACACAAAATGTAAAAAGATTAACAAGAAAGCATGATCCAGAAGTAAAAAGGAATACGGCTGGAATTAATGCAATGCAAAAAGCTAATATGAATAAAGTAAATGAAATCAAAAATAGTGAGAGTAAAATTGATATGAGTGAAAATAATAATAATAATCAAAACAATCCAATTGATGAAATTAATAATATTGTAGAAGATATGAATTTAGACAATGTTCAAGAAGTAAAAAGAGGAAGAGGAAGACCTAAAAAAATATTAACACCTGAAGAAATCACTGAACAAGAACAGGCTCAAGCAAATCCAAAAAGAGGAAGAGGAAGACCAAGAAAAAATCCTGTAGTACAGGAAGAAGATGATAGTAATATAGACAATGTATTATCAGAACTTGAAGAGTTAAATAACACTCAATCTTCAAGTGTAGCAGACACAAATAATAATGATGCTATATTACCAGGATTTGAAGAAGAAACAAACTTTAATAATGATTACAACAGCAGTTATAGTAGTAATGGTAACACATATGATCCATTTGCTGACTTTGAAGATATAAATAATACTGACAATAATAATGATACAGTATTACCAGGATTTGAAGAAGAAATATCTAATAATGATTATTATAATAATGACAACAACAGTAATGATAACACATATGATCCATTTGCTGACTTTGAAGATATAAATAATACTGATAATAATAATGATACAGTATTACCAGGATTTGAAGATGAAACAAACTTTAATAATGATTATCACAATAATAGTGTAAATAATGATAATACATATAATCCATTTGATGCATTTGAAAATTCAAATAATAATGATAATACATACAACCCATTTGATGCATTTGAAAACGTAAATAATATAGATAATGATAATAGTTCAGTATTACCAGGATTTGAAGAAGAAACAAACATTGAGAATGATTATAACAATAATAATAGTAATAATGACAATACATATAACCCATTTGATACATTCGAAAATGTAAATAATACTGATACTGACAATAGTTCAGTATTACCAGGTTTTGAAGAAGATACAAGCTATGATAATAATTATAATAACAATAAGAGCATGGATAATCAAAAAACATTTGATGAATTTGAAAATGTAAATAATACTGATAATAATAACAGTAATGATGATTATAGTTATAATCAATATAATGTTCAACAACATGATAACTATTCATCAAATATTGATATTTTAAGGATGTTAAGAGATAACCAAAAAATAGTTGCATTTGTTGGAACAAGTAAAAATGGTACATCATTTATTGTAAATAATTTAGCAGAATATGCATCTTCTATTGGAATTAATGTTGCAATACTTGATACAACAAAAAATAAAAATTCATATTATATTTATACAAAAAATGAAGAAGATTTGATCAAAATAGCTGAAAATTGTTTGAATAATTTAGTACAAGGACAAGCAAAAGGGGTTAAAGCTAATTCAAATCTTACAGTATATACATCATTGCCAGAAGACAGAGAAAATCTAAATTATGTAGAAAAAATATTAGAACCAATAGTAAGAAGTCATGATTTAATATTAATTGATTGTGATTATGATACACCATATGAATATTTCCATTATGCACAAGAAATATGTTTAGTACAATCATTAGATATACTTACAATTCAACCATTAACAGCATTCTTAAGAGAATTAAAAGCTCATAATGTATTAGACGAAAATAAATTAAAAATAATATTAAATAAATATGTAAAAGTAAGAGGAATTTCAGATAAAACTATAATTGGTGGTATGTCAAAATATACAGATCCTGCACAATCTTTTATGACAAGTTTATTTGATATAAATAATGCAGTTAAAAATTCAATGACAATACAATTTGAACAAGACATCTATACACGATATTTAGAAAGTGTAATAGATTGTGATGTGTCAATTAAAGGATATTCAAAAACATTTATGCAAAAATTAAAGGATTTATGTAATTGGGTTTACAGAACAAATCCAGGTGGAAATACATATAGACCACCAGTAGCACCAACATATAACAATAATACTTTTACGCCTAGTATGAATGAAACATTGAATCAAATGAAAAAGAAATATTAAAATTAGGAGGAAAAAATAGTGGCAGTAGCGATAGTAGTAGTACTTGCTATAATAGTAGTTGCTTTAGTAATATACAATTATAGCATCCATAAAAAAATACAAACATTTAATAACATCAATGATAGAATAAATAACTTGTCAATAGTACAAGACTTTATGAGCGTAGTTGGGAATCGTTCAACTGTTGAAGAAAAAATCGAAAGAATCAATGAAATAATGATTGAAAAATACGAAATAAAATATTCTACCATAGTGGTTTTTGATGGAGCAGAATATACTATAAAAGCATCTAATGTTGATAAAAAACATTGGAATTCACTAAAATCATTACAAAATGTTGAAATGTTTAGAGATAGTATTACTACAGCAACTCCTAAGTATGTAACAATTAACAAAGAAGGAGAAATGCTTCCATATCAACAAATGGAATTTGGAAGAGCTAAATCTGCAATATTTTTTCCATTATATATAGATAATGTATATATAGGATATTGGATTATAGAAAGTGGAACACCACATGATTTTGACAATGTTGATATAACAATACTAGATGTTGTTAAAGAAAACATTGTATCAGTACTAAAAAATGTAGTACATCAAAAAACACTTGAATCAATAGTAAGAACAGATCAATTTTCAGGATTAAAAACAGAAGCATATTTATATGGTGATGGAAAGAAAATAATAGATAATTATACAAAATCTACAGTGTGTATGTTTAAAATCACAAATTTAGTAGAAATAAATAATAATTATTCAAGAGAGTTAGGAAATAAAGTTATAACAAAAGTTTGCGAATATATTGGACAAACAATAACAAGTGATTATATTTTTGTAAGATATATGGGACCTAAATTTGCAATAGTATTTTCTGGAGTTGAAATCCAAGGGGTAGCTGATTTCTTAAATGATCAAAAAGAAATTGTAGAAAAATTAAAAATTTCTTTAGATGGAAATCTTGATATTGATGATGATGAAATTGAAGAAAAAAATATAGAGTATGTAACTCCAAGATTGAATTTTGCAATATCATCTTATTATAAAGGAACAGGAATTGAAGAAGTACTAAAAAAATTAGAGAACTATTTAGACAATGCTCCAGCAGATGAGAGTGAAATAAATAATATTTAGGAGGTAAAGATTATGGAATTTGACAAAACTATGAATTTTAAGGTTGAAAGAGATAGACAAATAGATACTAAAGAAATTTTAAAAGAAGTATATGAAGCATTAACTGAAAAAGGATATAATCCAATAAATCAATTAGTTGGATATATTTTATCAGGAGATCCAACATATATAACAAGCCATAAAGATGCAAGAAGTAAAATACGAGAAATTGAAAGAGATGAATTATTAGAAAAATTAGTAAAAAATTATATAGGATTAGAATAATGAGAAAATTAGGAATAGATTATGGAGAAGCAAGAGTTGGACTTGCAATAACAGATGAATTAAATATAACTGTACAAGGACTAGAAACAATACAAAGAAATAATTCTGATAAAATTGTTTTAAAAAGATTAGATGAAATATTAGAACAATATAATATTGATACTATAGTTGTAGGACTTCCTATAACATTAAAAGGTACTGAATCAGAAAGAACTAAAAAAACTGAAGAGTTTATTCATAAATTAAAATGTAAGTATAATAAATTAAAAATTGAAACAATGGATGAAAGATTGACAACTGTTGAAGCACATAAGACTATGAATTTTCTTGGCATTAATAAGAATAAAAAAAGAAATATAGTAGATACTATATCAGCAGTTTATATATTAGAATCATATATAAACAAAAAAAGTTAAATTTTTGTTGAAAAAAATATATTTAAATGTTAAAATGAGAGTATAAATTTGAAAGGAGATAATTATGGAAGAAAATTTTGATGGGGAAAACTTAGAAGAATTCGATAATATCATAACATTAAATGATGAAAACGGAAATGAAGTAAAATTCGAATTTTTAGATTTAATAGAATTAGATGATGAAGAATATGTAGTATTATTACCTGTTGCAGAAGAAGGAGAAGAACCAGATGGTGAAGTTGTAATACTAAAATTAGAAGATAATGATGATGAAAATTCAGAAGAAGAATCTTATGTTAGTGTTGACGATGATGAAGTACTAAGCAAAGTATTTGAGATCTTCAAAGAAAAATATAAAGATGATTTTAATTTCATTGATGAAGAATAATTAACAAAAGGCTTTGTCAACAATCCAGTTTGCTTGGCTGGATGTATTGATTAAGTCTTTTTTTCTAATTAAAAATAAGGAGGAAAACAAATGAAAAATTTTTCAACATGGTTATTAGTAATGTTTATGGCAATGTTTTGGGCATTTAGAGTAATAGTTGCAATAATGCCTGAATTTGGAACAACATTAGGAAGTATAGTACCATTAAATTCACAAGTAGAAATAGTACTATCATTTGTAGTATTAGCTTGTATGGTATTAGTAGTAAAAAGAAAATTAATAGGAGCAATTATATATACAATAGCATATGGAATGTATTTTGGAGTAGATTTATTTAATCATATAGGAGCAATAGCAAACGGATCACTTGAATCAGGAGATATGATAAATGCATTTATATCATTTTTAGCAATGATATTAGCAGTAGGAGTTCTTTTTGATATGTTAATAGATAAAGGAAGAAAAGTAAATCCAAAAGATAAAAAGACAGATTGGTTCTATAATAATGAACAATATGATAGAAAATTAGATGATAGAGCTGATAAAAACAATTACAGGACTTTATAGAATATATAAAGATGAGAAAACATTAAATATATCAGAAGATTTAGAAAAAATAAAGATATGTGTAAGCAAGCAAAGTAAGGCTTGCTTTTTGTAATATATATGATTTATGGAGGAAATATGGAAGAAACTTTCAATAAAATTTATATAATTGGACCTGTTGGGAGTGGAAAATCAACCCTTGCAAGAAAAATGGCTGAAAAATATGCTATTAAAATGTATGAACTTGATCAAGTCGTATGGAATGATAAAGGTGAAAATGAAAATATTAAACGAACAGATGAAGAAATACAAAAAATATTTAATGAAATTTTAAGTCAGAAATCATGGATAATAGAAGATGTGGGAAGAAAAAAATTTATCAATGGAGTAAAAGAAGCTGATATAGTTTATTACATAAATTTAAGTAGTTTTACAATTTATAGAAGATGTATATCACGTTGGATAAAACAAAAAATAAGAAAAGAACAATATAATTATAAACCAACTTTTAAAGGATTAATTCAAATGATTGGATGGGCCAAAAGTGGTATAAAATGTAAAGGTGATAAGATAAATTATATTAAAGAAAATTGTAAAAAGTATAAAGTAATTGATTTAGATGATATAAATAATATGACAATATAAAATAGAAGGGAGAAAATATAAATGAATGAATATATGAAAGTTGCAAAAGAACTAGCCAATGAAAATTTAACAACAAATGAGGGAGGACCATTTGGAGCCTGTGTCGTAAAAGAGGGTAAAATAATAGGTAAAGGAGCAAATAAAGTATTATTAAACAATGATCCAACAGCACATGCTGAAGTTATGGCAATAAGAGATGCTTGTAAAAATATAAATTCACATGATTTATCAGGATGTGAAATATATACATCATGTTATCCATGTCCAATGTGTTTATCTGCAATAATATGGTCAAATGTAAAAAGAGTATATTATGGGAATACAAAAAAAGATGCGGCTGAAATAGGATTTAGAGACGACTTTATTTATAATTATATTGGAAAATTAGCAAATGATATTGACGATAATAATATATTAGAATTAAAAAATATTGATCGAGAAGAAACAATAGAAGAATTTAAAAAATTCAAAAATAAAATTGATAAAACAATATATTAAAATAGACAAAGAAACAAGACAAAGGGACGGAGAATTTGTCTAGCTTGAATAGACGATTACTCCGTCCCTTTGTCTAAAAGTAGGTGGTAGTATAAATATGAGAAAACTAAATTTAATTGTAGTATTTAATAAAGAACAAGATAAAGTACTTTTTTGTATAAGAGCAAAAGAACCGTATAAAGGATTATATAATTTTGTGGGCGGAAAAGTAGAAGTTGGAGAAACGAATGATGAAGCCGCTTATAGAGAATTATTTGAAGAAACAGGAATAAGTAGAAAAGATATTAAATTAGATCATTTTATGGATTTAAACTATTTCAAATACGAAAATAATTTACAAGTATATTATGGTATATTAAAAAATGAAGTAGAATTAGTAGAAGAAAAAAATAAACTAGAATGGCTTACTATTGATGATAGATTATTAGATAACAAAAAAGTTGCTGGAAACTATAATATACCACATATTATAAGACAGATAAAAGTTTATTTGAAAAATGGGACAGGAATAGATAAGTATTAATAGAAAGAAGGAAATAAAAATGATAAATATAGAATATAATGAAAATTTAGATGAAGAATTCTATAAAATAATAAATGTAGAATTTAATAAATATGCACAAAAAAATGATATTGTTTGTAATTATACACCTTTTTCTTTTATTGCAAAAGAAGATGGAAAAATAGTTGGAATAATAACAGGACATTCATATTATAAAGAAGTTCATATTGAAGATCTTATAGTATTAGAAGAATATAGAAATAAACATATTGGAAGTATGCTTGTAAAAGAGGTTGAAGAATACTTTAAAAATAAAGAGTTTGAAAATATTAATTTAACAACATATGGATTTCAAGCTCCAGAATTTTATAAAAAATGTGGATTTACAGTTGAATTTGTAAGAGAAAATAAAGATAATGAAAAATTAAATAAATACTTTTTAATTAAATATTTTAAGAAAGAAGCATAATAGACAAATCCTCCGTCCCATTGTATACTTGACAAATTATTAAAAAAATAGTAAAATTGAAAATGATTTTCAAATTGAGATAAAAAGAGGTATTTTAAGTGGAAAATAAATATAAAACGAAGCAAAGAAAATTGATTGAAGAATATCTTATTGAAAATGAAGATAGATTTATAAGTTCAGAAGAAATTTATAAGTATATGAAAGAAAATAGTCAAAATGTGGGATTAACTACAATTTATAGATTTTTAGATTTTTTAGAAAAAAATAATAATGTAAGAGTTGATATAAAAGATCACACAAAGTTTTATCAATATATAAAACCAAATTGTAATGATCATTTTCATTTGAAATGTAAAAAATGTGGAAAAACAATACACTTAGAGTGCCAAGAGTTTGAAAAAGTGAGTAATCATATAAAAGAAGAACATAAATTTAATTTTGATAATAATACAATTATTTATGGGACATGTGAAGAGTGTTCTAAATGAAAATATTAATTTGGAGGTGATACATATGGAAAAAAATGTTTTAAAAGTTATTAAAATATTTGTAATAAGTTTTATTTGTGCTTCTTTAATTTTTTCTATTATTGTATCACAAGCTGAACATCATTTAGAGACATGTCATGAAGATAATTGTGCAATATGTCACATAATACATATTGCAAAAACTATTATAAGTATATCTTTTGCATATATTATTTTATATGTTTTTGTAGGATTTTTAATCTATTATATTTTATCAAGATTACACAAAGAAAATTTTGTATTTGTGCAATCATCTTTAATATTCCAAAAAGTACAGTTGAATGAGTAAACTTATTTTAAGCAAGTAGGTAAAATTGCCTACTCTATTTGTCGTGTTTAAAATAAGGAGGAAATTTTAATGAAATTTAAAAAAGTAATATTATTATTAATAGCTATTCTTATAGTAGTAGGTATAGGAGTTGCTATAGTTTTAGGTGGAAAGAAAAATGAAGAAAAAAGTGATGATAAGAAGATAAAGGTTGTAGCTAGTAATTTTGCAAGTTATGACTTTTTAAGAGCAATAATAGGAGATAATAAAAAAATTGAATTATCGTTTTTACTTGGACCTGGTAAAGAGGCTCATAGTTATGATCCAACAGCTAAGGATTTAATAAAAATTCAAGATGCAGATTTATTTGTATATATAGGTGGAGAAATGGAACAATGGTCTGATAAAGTGCTAGCTTCATTAGATTCAAATAATAAAGAAATAGTATGTATAGCAGATTTTGTCGACACAATAGAAGAAAAAGAAGTAGATGGAGCAGAAGAGGAAGAAGAACATGAACATGATGATGATGAAGGAGCAGAGCATGAGCATGAACATGAAGAAGGAGCTTTTGATGAACATATATGGACATCTCCAAAAAATGCAATAAAAATGATAAAAAAATTAGAAAGTTCAATGGAAAAAATTGATAGTGAAAATTCAAATAAGTATAAAGAAAATGCAGATAAATATATTGCAAAAATAAATGATGTAGATAGTAAAATTAAAGATATAGTTGATAATAAGGTTAGAGATAGATTAATATTTGCTGACAAAATGCCAATGCAATATTTTATTGATTATTATGACTTAAAAGTAAGTGCTGCTTTTAATGGATGTAGTTCTGAAACAGATCCATCAGCTAAAACAATAGCATATTTACAAAATAAAGTAAAAGAAGAAAAAATACCAGTAGTATTATATATAGAATTAAATCCTGGAACAGTAGCTAAAACAATAGCTGATGAAACAGGTGCCAAAGCAATGCAAATTCAAACACTTCATAATGTGACTTTAGACGATTTTAATAATGGAGAAACATGGGTAAGTTTGATGGAAAGAAATGTAGACGTACTAAAGAAAGCATTACAATAGAATAAATATTGATGAAGAAAATAGTGAAAAAGTAGAAAGTAGGTAATTATATGGATTTAATCCAAATTAAAGACTTAAAGTTTAGTTATCCAACAAAGAAAGATACATTAAAAGGCATAAATATTGCAGTTGAAAAAGGAAGTTTTACCTGTATTGTTGGAGAAAATGGTTCAGGTAAAAGTACTTTATTAAAATGCATATTAGGACTAAATAAAGGATATACAGGAGAAATTATTAAAACTAACTATATAGGATATTTGCCACAAAAAAGTGAAATACAAAGCAATTTTCCTGCTACTATTGAAGAAGTTGTATTATCAGGAACGATTTCAAATAATATAAAAAGTATATTTTATAAAAAAGAAGATAAAGAAAAAGCAAGAGAAATCATGGAAAAATTGGAAATTTACGATATAAGAAAGAAATGTTTTGCAAATCTATCTGGAGGACAACAACAAAGAGTTCTAATTGCTAGAGCATTATGCGCTGGAAAAGATATTATTGTATTAGATGAACCAACAAATGGATTAGATCCAAGTATAAGCATACAAATTTATGAATTATTAAAAAAATTAAAAGAAGATAGTATGACTATTTTAATTGTTTCACATGATGTTGAAAGAGCTTTGAAATATGCTGATAAAGTAGTTGAAATACAAAATGGAGAAGTTACATTTTGTGGTGTACCTTCTGATTTTAAATTAGGAGGTGCAAAATAATGATAGAAACAATAGCTGAGATGATGACACATGCTTTTATACAAAGAGCTGTGTTAGTAGGAATTTTAATTAGTATCTGTGCTGCACTTTTGGGAGTAAGTTTAGTTTTGAAAAGATATAGCATGATAGGTGATGGATTATCACATGTTGGTTTTGGAGTTCTTACAGTAGCGGCTGCATTTGGTGTAACTTCTCCTTTATATATTGCAATTCCTTGTGTTACAATATCAGCAATAATTTTGTTAAAGATAGGAAATAATAGCAAAATAAAAAGTGATAGTGCGATTGCATTAATTTCAAGTTCTGCATTAGCAATAGGAGTGGCAGTTACATCGGTAACATCTGGAATGAATACAGATGTATGTAATTTCATGTTTGGAAGTATTTTAGCAATGAGTATACCAGATGTATATTTAAGTGTAGCTGTTAGTATAATAGTTGCGATATTATTTATTATATATTACAGAAAACTATTTGTTGTAACTTTTGATGAAGACTTTGCAAAAGCTAGTGGATTGAAAGCTAAAAGATATACAAATATTATTGCAATTCTTTCAGCATTAGTGATTGTTGTAGGAATGAGAATGATGGGAGTTATGCTAATTAGTAGTATCATTATATTTCCAGCATTAACAGCAATGCGTATATTTAAATCATTTAAAAGTGTAGTTATAAGTTCTGCAATTATTAGTGTAATATCATTTATAATGGGGATATATTTATCATACGTATATAATATAAGTACAGGAGCAATGATTGTAATAGTTAATTTAGTATTATTTATTTTATTTACTATAATAGAAAAGATAATACATGAATAGGTGGTAAATTTATGAATAAAAAGAAAATTTTTATGACGATATTATTGATTGTTTTTATCATAATAATAGGGATTGTAATTATTAATATAAATAATGTATCAACTCAAAAAATAATGGAAAAGTCACAAACTTCAGCTAGTAATGATACAATGCAAAATGCTAAAATAAATAAGAATGAAATGATAGAAATAACTGATAACTTTTTTATAGAGCAAACAAATGATGTTTATTTAAATTTGGATAGTTATATAGGCAAAAATATAAAAATAGAAGGATTAATTTATTCATATATGGATACTAAAGGAAATGTATATTATGCTGTTGTAAGAAATACACCTGGATGCTGTGGTAATGATGGATTGGCAGGGGTTGATGTAAGATATGATAAAGAATATCCCCCAAAAGATACATGGGTAGAAGCGGTAGGAACAATACAAAAGGAAAATGTTGATGGTAGAGATATTCCAGCAATAAAAATAATTACATTAAATACAAAAGAAAAAGGAAAAGATTTTGTTACAAATTAATATAAATTTAAATTATAAAGTAAAGATGAAAAATAAAAAATGAAATAAAAAATTAAAATTAAGAATAAAATTAAAAAAAATAAAAGTAGTAAAACTTATAAATCTTTAAAATAAGATTATTTTGAATTACTACTTTTATTTTCGTCAATTTTATTTTGTTAAAATGTTTACAATAGTATTTACAACAATTTTTGTCATACTATCATAATCAAGTTCTTTATGTTTGTGATAAACAATTTCATGACATAAATTATCTATTAGAGCAATAATAACATGAACTTTTTCATTAATATTTTCGATATCAATCCCATTAGCGATAAGAACTTCTGAAAGTTTATATGTCATATCCATTTCGCGTTTATAGAAATAATATGCTACATCTTTATCAGAATGGGTCATTGCAGTAATTTCTTCATGAGCTGTTAAAGATAATTTATGATTTTTAATATATGTTTTAATCATATTTTCAATTGTTTTAGAAAAGTTTTTTTCATCAAATTTCATATTTGAAGTATCAAGCATAGGGTAAAAGATATTATCAGCATATTTTTCTAATCCAGCAACAAAAATATCATGTTTATCCTTAAAATATTGATATACAATTCCAGTAGATACACCAGCTTTTTTAGCAATTTTTAATGTGTTTGTATTGTGATATCCATCAGTAGAAATCAATTCAAATCCTGCTTGAATTATTTTTTCTTTTGTTTCAATAGAACGTTTTTGAATAGGTTCTCTTATATCTTTTTCAAGCATAGAAGCTACCTCCAAAAAATGATTTTTAAATAATTATAACATAAAAAAAGAAAAAGTCAAGAAATGTGAAAAAAATTTCATATTTCTATTGACAATATAAAATAAGGTGTATATAATATACTAAATGTGAAATTAATTTCACATTTGAGAAGAGGAGGACTTATGGAAAAAATAGTAGAATTAAAAAATGTTAGTAAAGTCTATAAAATAGGAGATAATGAATTTAAAGCATTAGATAATATAGACTTGTCATTAAATAAAGGAGAGATGATTGTTATACTTGGTCCATCAGGAGCAGGAAAATCAACTTTATTAAATTTAATAGGAGGAATGGATACTCCAACAAAAGGAAAAGTTATTATAGATGGAGAAAATATTTCATCATATAACGAAAATAAACTTTCTGACTATAGAGCAGAAAATGTAGGATTTATATTCCAATTTTACAATATTTTACCTAGTTTAACAGTAAAAGAAAATGTTGATATAGTAAAAGATATAGTTAAAAATCCTATAAGTACAGAAGAAGCACTAAAAGGTGTTGGTCTTTTAAAACATAGTAAAAAATTTCCTAATCAATTATCTGGAGGTGAACAACAAAGAGTATCAATTGCAAGAGCAGTTGCAAAAAATCCTAAATTATTACTTTGTGATGAACCTACAGGGGCACTTGATTCAAAAACAGGAGTAGAGGTTTTAAAATTATTAAGAAAACAATGTGATGGAAATGAAGGTGCAAATACTGTAATAATTGTTACACATAATGTTTTAATAGCTGATATTGCAGATACTGTAGTAAATGTGAAAAATGGTAAAATTGAAAGCGTTATTAACAATCCAAATCCAAAAAGAATTGATGAGGTGAAGTGGTAATGTTAAATAAGAAAATTTTACGTGATATTTGGAAAAATAAATCACAATTTATTACGATTTTTATCATGGTATTTTTGGCAGTTTTTGCATTTGCAGGTGTGCATAGCTATATGGATGGAATGAGAAAAAGTGCAGAAATTTATTATGCTGATCAAAATTTAGAAGACTTATGGTTGACATCTGAAAATTTTTCAAAGGATGATTTAAATAAAGTTAAGCAATTAGATAATGTAAAAAATGCTGAAAGACTATTAACTATAAAAACAAGTGTTGTTGCACCAGATAAATATACTAATCCTGATGATGGAAAGAAATTATCAGACTTAACAATTGAATGTAATTTTATTGAATCAAATGAAATTAATCAAATGTATATAGTTGATGGAAATAAATTTAGTAAAGAACAATCTGGTTTGTGGCTTGATTATTACTTAGCAGATAAATTAGGAATAAAAGTAGGAGATGAAATAGAACTTTCAATGGAAGGTACAACATTTAAAGAAAATGTTGTAGGATTAGTAGAAGTTCCAGATCATGTATATTCAATAAAAGATGAAACAGCAATATTTCCAACACATACAGATTATGGCTTTGCATATTTATCAATTAATGAATTTCCTGTAGATTATATATATAATAAGATATTAGATACAGATGAAGTAAAAGATGGAATTAAAAATCTAAAAGATTTAAAAGAAAAATTAAATAATTTAGGAATAACTAATTATGAATTGTTACCAGCAGCAATTACAAATTCAGTTGAAGGAATACAAAGCATTAATTTAGCTAAAGCTTTAGAATTAGTTGATACATATTCTGATAATTTAAATAATAAACAAGAATTTATAAAAGCATTAAAACAAGATTTTACAGTTGAAGATTCTTATATGTTTCCTTTTATAATTGTAGATGTTGATGATGTGGCAAAATTAAATGATACAAAAACAAACATTAAAAATAATTTAGAAAATGTAATAACAATAACAACTAGAGAAGAAAATACATCGTGGGCAGCATATCAGAGTGAAACTGAAGAAGGAGAAACATATTCTGGGGTATTTTCTGGATTATTTGTATTTATTGCTATTTTATCAGTTGTTACAACAATGAACAGATTTGTAAAAAAAGAAAGAATACAAATAGGAACATTAAAAGCATTAGGAATAAGAAAAAGAAAAATTACAAGAATGTATGTAAATTATGGATTAGTTATTTCAGTTATAGCAAGTATATTAGGAATAGTTCTAGGTACTATATCAATAGGCGAATCATTCTTAAAAATGGAATTATCTTATTATGAAATTCCATATTATCAAACAGAATTATTACCAATTGTATATTATATGGCAATAGGAATAGTTGTAGTTATAACAGGTGTAACATACTTATCATGTAGAAAAGTGTTAAAAGAACCAGCAGCTACAGCGTTAAGGATAGAAAGACCAAAAGTTAAAGTTAGAGAAAACAGTTTTACTACTAAAAAGATATTTAATAAGTTATCATTTGGTGTAAAATGGAATATACGTGATATTCTCCGTTCAAAAGCAAGAACTTTAATGGCATTGGTAGGAATTTCAGGTTGTACAATGCTTGTAGTAACTGCTTTAGGAATGTTAGATTCTATGAAATCTTATGTGGATTGGGAATTTGGAACAATAAATAATTTTGAATACAAATTAAGTTTGGCAACTGATTATACACCAGTTCAATATGATGATATTATTAATAAATATGGAAATAAATCATCACAAACTTTAGGAGTAGAATTTAAAAATAATGATGAAATAGTTGTAAAGGCTTTAACTGTAAATGATGCAAAAGGCTTATTACAAACTACAGATCATGATAGAAAACCATTTGAAATGAAAAATACTGGATTATACATTACTGAAAAATTAGCTAATAATTATGGAATAAAAGTAGGAGATAAAATTACTTGGCATATTATTGGATCAGATAATTGGTATGAAACAGAAATTGTAGGATTTAATAGAGATCCACAATCACAACAATTTAATTGCACTAAAGAATTTTATGATACTTTAAATGAAGAATATAAAGCTGATAGTATTTATACAAATATCAATTTAAGTGATATTAAAGATATTCCAGGAGTAAATACAATTCAATCTATTAAGAATCTAGAAGATGGTATGAATAGTATGCTTGGAATGATGTATTCTCTAATTGGATTACTAATAGTTGTTTCTGTAATTTTAGCATTTGTAATTATATATAATTTAGGAATATTATCATTCTCAGAAAAAGAATACCAATTTGCTACATTAAAAGTATTAGGATTTAAAAATAAATTAATAAAAAATATATTTATAAAACAAAATATATGGATTTCTGTTGTAGCAATTTTATTAGCATTACCATTAGGTAACTTTATGACTGATTTTATATTTAAAAACGCGATAGGAGATACTTATGATTTTTCAGCAATGATAAAACCTATGACATTTATAATATCAGCAGCTGGAACATTTGTAGTTTCATATGTAATAAATCAATTCTTAGGAAGAAAAGTTAAAAAGTTAGATATGGTATCAAGTTTAAAAGGAAATGAATAATAAAAAAATACTTTAAAAGGAGAGAATAAAATGATAAAATTAGTATTAGTTAGACATGGGCAAAGTGAATGGAATTTAGAAAATAAATTTACAGGTTGGACAGATGTTGAATTATCTGAACAAGGTGTAAGAGAGGCTAAAGAAGCTGGAAAAGCATTAAAAGCTAAAGGCTTCGAATTTGATGTTGCATATACATCAGTATTAAAAAGAGCAAATGATACACTAAATTATATTTTGGAAGAATTAGGAGAAAGTAATATACCGGTTAAGAAAAGCTGGAGATTAAATGAAAGACATTATGGAGCTTTACAAGGATTAAATAAAGACGAAACAAGAGAAAAATATGGAGCTGATCAAGTTTTATTATGGAGAAGAAGTGTAGATGTAAAACCACCTGAATTATCAATAGATGATCCAAGGTATCCCGGAAATGATGAAAAGTATAAAGATTTAACACAAGATCAACTACCAAAAACAGAAAATTTAATAGATACAATTGAAAGAGTTATGGCTTATTGGAATTCTAATATAAAAAAAGACTTACAAGAAGGAAAAAGAGTTATAATAGCGGCACATGGAAATAGTTTAAGAGGTCTTATTAAATATTTGGATAATTTAACAGATGAAGAAATAATCAAATGTGAAATTCAAACAGGAAATCCAATTTGTTATGAATTAGATGAAAATTTAAAACCAATAAGACATTATTATGTAAAAGAAAAATAATTAAGAAAAAAATAAAAGTAGGTGATAATATGGAATTATTTTTGGGCTTGATGATACCATTTTTAGGAACTACTCTTGGAGCAGCCATGGTATTTTTAATGAAAAATAAAATAAATAATAAAGTAGAAAAACTATTATTAGGTTTTGCATCAGGGGTTATGATTGCGGCATCTATTTGGTCTTTGATTATACCATCTATAGATATGGCTCAAGAACAAGGACAAATTGCTTGGTTACCAGCTACAATTGGATTTTTATTAGGAATAGTATTTTTGTTAGTTTTGGATAGTTTAATTCCACATTTACATTTAAATAGTAGTAAGCCAGAAGGAGTAAAAGCAAAATTAAAAAAGACAACAATGATGGTTTTAGCTGTAACACTACATAATATTCCTGAAGGAATGGCAGTTGGAGTTGCATTTGCTGGAGCAATAGCTGGAAATACAGGAATAACAATAGCAGGAGCTATGGCGTTAGCAATAGGTATTGCTATTCAGAATTTTCCGGAAGGAGCAATTATATCTATGCCACTAAAAAGTGAAGGGGTATCAAAATTTAAAGCATTTTGGTATGGAACTCTATCTGGAATAGTTGAGCCAATAGGAGCAATAATAACAATTTGGTTAACAGGGTTAGTTGTTCCGATTCTTCCTTATTTATTATCATTTGCTGCAGGTGCAATGATATATGTTGTAGTAGAAGAACTAATACCAGAATCTCAATCAGGAGAACATTCTAATATTGGAACAATAGGTGTTGCAATTGGATTTATAATTATGATGATTTTAGATGTAGCATTAGGATAATAAAAATAAAATATTAAATGATTAAAATATTTTCAAATATTTTCAAATATATTCCAAATACAAAGCAAGTGATTGTAAATCACTTGCTTTTGTGTTAAAATTATCAATGTAAAAAATTAATATTGTAATAGAAGAGAAGGATAAGAATATGAAAGAAATATTATTTGCTACAGGAAATCCTAGTAAGGTAAAAAGATTTGAAAAAGGATTATTGGATAATGGAATTAAACTAAAGACTTTAAAAGACTTAAGCTTTGATGTAGAAGTAGAAGAAAATGGAAAAAGTGCAATAGAAAATGCATTGATAAAAGCTAGAGCTTATTCAAAATTAGTTGATATTCCTGTTATGGCTATGGATGATAATTTATATTTAGAAGATGTACCCCAAGATAAACAACCAGGAATGTATGTAAGAAGAGTTAATGGAAAAAGATTATCAGATGAAGAAATGATAGAATATTATTCTAATTTAGCAAAAGAATATGGAAAAGATGGAAAAATAACTTGTAGATGGGTATATGGAATGGCAATAGTATTTAATGGAAAAGAAAATACATATACATGGAGTAAAGATGATTTTTATTTAGTAGACAAACCAACTAATAAAATAGATCCTGGATATCCACTAAATACAATATCTATAAATAAAAAGTTTAATAAATATTTTACAGATATAACAGAAGAAGACAAAAAGAGTTTTCAAGAAGATGAAAGTGATGTTATAAACTTTATATTTGATAACGTTTAAAACCTAGACAACGGGACGGAGTAATTGTCTACTCAACCTAGACAAATTCTCTGTCCCTTTGTCTAGGTTTTCTAGTTTGTTTTTAAATTGATAAAAACATGTAATATTATTGTAATTGACTTTGAATATATAGCTTTGTTATAATAAGTACATATAATGCCACAATTGTCGATATATTGTGGATAACTGCTAAAGAAAAGAGGTCAAAATTGAATGAAAACTGTGAAATTAAATAATGGTGTTGATATGCCAGTATTTGGATTAGGAACATATAAAATAAAGCCAGAAGATGCAAGAAATGGAGTTAGAGAAGCAATAAGAAATGGTTATAGATTAATTGATACAGCTAATGCATATGGAAATGAAAGAGCAGTAGGAAGAGGAATAAAAGAATCTGGTGTAAAAAGAGAAGATATTTTCATTTCAACAAAATTATGGGTAAATGAATATAAAAATGAAAATGCAATTGATGAAACATTAGAAAGACTTGGAGTAGACTATATAGATTTATTGTTTATTCATCAACCAGTTGGTGATTATTTAGCTGGATATAAAAAATTGGAAAAGGCATATAAAGAAGGGAAAATTAGAACAATAGGAATATCTAATTTTTATGGAAAAGCACTAAAGAAAATATTAGATAATGCAGAAATAAAGCCACAAGTTATACAAGTAGAAAGACATCCATATTATACAGGAAAAGATATAAACGATATATTAGAAGAAAATAATATTCAAGTTATGGCTTGGTATCCATTAGGGCACGGGGACAAAAGGTTAATCTACAACTCAATATTTAAAGAAATTGGGGAAAAATATGGTAAAACTCCAGTTCAAGTAATATTAAGATGGCATATACAAATGGGATATGTTGTAATACCGGGCTCAAAAAACGTTGACCATATAAAAGAAAATCTAAATATATTTGATTTTGAATTATCAAAGTTTGATATGGATATGATTTCAGTATTAGATAGAGAAAAGAAATATTCTGAAATTAATATTTTAGCTAAAATATTCTTTAAATTATTAAGACCTAAATATGAAAAAGTAGCTTTAACTGTTGTAAATAATCAAAATAAGAAATACAAATTTATATAAGTATATAAAGCAAGTGAGTTTTAATCATTTGCTTTCTCTTTTTGTGATTTTTCTTTATTTTTAAACAGTTTTATGGTATAATTAAGTATAAGATATTACTAATTTTTAAGTAGGTGATAGTAATGAATATTGATATAAATAAATGTGATTTAAATCAAGATTATTTTCATTTTACCAATAAAAAGAATATTAATAGTATATTGAATAATGGGCTAATCCCACAGATAGGAACTGCTAGCAAAATAGTAAATGATAGACCTAATGTATCTATTTCAAAAGGTGGAAAAGGTATAATAGGTATTATAAATTCTTTTTTAAATAAACTTAGTGAAGAATTAAAAATATCTCAAATACCAGAAGAGTATAAGAAATATTTTAAGGAAATAGATGATTTTAATTTGGATAATCCAATTAGTTTAGAAGATAGCTGCAAAGCTATGATTAGAAAATTACAAGATGAAGTATATTTTAGAGTATTACCTACAGAAAAACAATTAGAACAAGCAAGAATTCCTGCGTTTAGCGAATTTGATATAAATATACCAACTTCAATAAGTAAAAATCAAATTGATATTGTGACTGATTCAGATAATAAAGTTTTAAGTGCTTATGATGTTGCAAGATATGTATATGATAGAGCTAAAAATTTAGAACCTATAAGACATAGACATGGTAAATTTTTCTATATGTTTGAAATGGAGCGTGAAAAATCTAATGATATAGAAACTGAAAATAAAGAAAAAAATTATCATAAAAATGATAAAGAAAGTAATAAAGAAGATGATTACGAAAGATAAATTATATATTTATAATTAGAAAAATAATAAAAAGCAAGTGATTGAAACTCACTTGCTTTTATGCTAGAATAAATAAAAAATATTATTGAAATTAAAAAATATTGTAAAATAGTTAAATAGTTTAATAATGCTAATATAAATTAAGGTTAAATAAAAAGTTAAATTAGAAAGGAGCAGAATATGGAGAGTTTTAAAAAATTAGTAGGAGACAGAATATATTTATCACCTAAAGGTGTTTCAGAAGAAGAAATTCAAAAATTTACTGAATGGATGAATGATTTTAATGTTACAGATTATACAGGGAGAAGCGGACAAATTACAACATTAGTAGGAGAAAAAGAATGGCTGGAAAATTCAGTAAGAAATACTGAAAACAGAAATTTTAATATTGTAGAATTAAACTCTAATAAGCTTATAGGAACAATTGGATTAGAGAATATTGATTGGATTCAAAGAAGTGCAGTTTTAGGAATATTTATTGGAGATGCAAATTTTAGAAATAATGGATATGGAACAGAAGCAATAAAATTATTATTAGAATATGGTTTCAAATATGTGAATTTACATAGTATTAGATTAGATTTACTTGAAGTAAATGAAAGAGCACATAGATGTTATTTAAAATGTGGATTTAAAGATACAGGAAGAAGTAGAGAAGAAATATTTTTAAATGGTAAATATTATGATAAACTTCATATGGATATACTTGAAAATGAGTTTAACGGAGATTACATTAGAAATAAAAATGTAAAATAAAGTTAAAATTAAATTTTAAATTATATTTTATACAAGGAGGAAAAAATGTATTTAGAAAATATTAATGGACCAGAAGATGTTAAAAAATTAAATTTAGAAGAATTAGATATTTTAGCAGGAGAAATTAGAGAAGGATTATTCAATAGATTGACAAAAATAGGAGGACATTTTGGACCAAATTTTGGATTTGTTGAAGCAACAATTGCTATGCATTATGTGTTTAATTCTCCAAAAGATAAATTTGTATTTGATGTATCACATCAAACATATCCACACAAAATGCTAACAGGAAGGGCATATGGATATATTGATGAAGAGAGAATAATGGAGATATCAGGATATTCAGCTCCAGAAGAATCTGAACATGATCATTTTATAATAGGGCATACTTCTACATCTGTTTCTCTTGCTTGTGGTTTGGCTAAAGGAAGAGATTTGAAAAATGATAATGAAAATATAATTGCTGTAATTGGAGATGGATCTTTGAGTGGAGGAGAAGCACTAGAGGCGTTGGATTTTGCAGGTTCAGAATTAAATTCTAATTTAATAATTATAGTAAATGATAACCAACAGTCAATTGCAGAAAATCATGGTGGGTTATATAAAAATTTAGAAGAACTAAGAAATGGAACTGCTAAAACTAATTTATTTACAGCATTTGGATTAGATTATATATATGAAGAAGAAGGAAATAATATTGAAAAATTGATTAAATTATTTCAAAAAGTAAAAGACATAGATCATCCAATAGTTGTTCATATTAATACAATTAAAGGAAAAGGATATAAATTAGCAGAAGAAAATAGGGAAAATTGGCATTGGGCTAGTCCGTTTGATAGGAAAACTGGAAAATCTTTAATTGATTTTGGAAGTATGGAAGATTATACAAACTTAACCGCCGATTTATTACTAGATAAAATGAAAAGTGATAATAAAGTAGTAGCTGTTGCGGCAGGAGTTCCAACAAGCTTTGGTTTTACAGAAGAAAAAAGAATACAAGCTGGAAAACAGTTTATAGATGTAGGAATTGCTGAAGAAAATGCAGTAGGATTAATTTCAGGAATTGCCAAAAATGGAGGAAAACCAGTATTTGGAACAAACTCTACATTCATCCAAAGAACTTATGATCAAATATCACAAGATTTATGCATAAATAATAATGCTGCAACAATAGTGTTAGGATATACATCAGTTTTCGGATTAAATGATGTAACTCATTTAGGAATATTTACAATTTCTGCATTTTCACATATTCCAAATTTATTAATTTTAGCTCCTACGAATAAACAAGAATATCTATCAATGCTTAATTGGGCTGTAGATCAAAATAAATATCCTGTAATGTTATTAATGCCAGGAAATGGCGTTATAAATGATAATCGTGAAGGAATAATTGATTATTCAAATTGTATAAATAAATTTAAAGTTGAACAACAAGGAGAAAAAGTCGCTCTAATTGCTGCTGGTGATTTTTATCAAATAGGAGAACAAGCTTCTAAATTAATAGAAGAAAAATTCGGATTTAAACCTACACTAATTAATCCAAGGTTTATTAATGATATAGATAAACAATGTTTGGATTCTTTAAAAGAAAAACACCAATTAGTAATTACATTGGAAGATGGAATTATAGATGGTGGATTTGGACAAAAAATTGCTAGTTATTTAGGAATTTCAAATATTAAAGTTAAAAATTTGGGATTAGATAAAGAATTTTATGATAGATATGATGCAAAACAATTACTAGAAAATTTGGGAATTACTCCTGAAAAAATTAGTGATTTATGCCAATTAATAGAAAGTTAATAAGTTATAAATTTGTTAGGAGAAAATATGGAAAAAAATATAATAATTGAAACAGATAGATTAATATTGAGAATATGGACTTTAGAAGATATAGATGATTTAGTAGAAGGATTGAATAATATAAATGTTAGCAAATGGCTAGCAGGAGCACCATTTCCATATACAGTAGAAGATGCAAAAAAATTTATAAATAAAACAATAGAAAACAATTTGTATAATTTTGCTATTGTACTAAAAGAAGAAAATAAAGTAATTGGAGGAACTCAAATTAGTAATATAAGTTATGCAAATGGAACAGCTGGCGGAGGTATTTGGCTAAATGAAAAATACCAAGGACATGGATATGGAACAGAGGCATTTGGAGCAAGAATAAAATATGCATTTGAAGAATTAGGATTAAGAAGATTAGAAAATGGATATTTCAAAGATAATGTAAAATCGCGTAACATGCAATTAAAGTTTGGATATAAAGATGAAGGAATAAAAAGAAAAAAATTCATATCACAAGCAACAGGTAATGTTGAAGATGAATATATTACAGGATTGCTTAAAGAAGAATGGATAAAGAATAAATAAATTAGGAGAAATATAATGGAAAATGAAATAGTTTTTGTCACACATAATATAGGAAAAATAAAATCAGCAGAAAAGTATTTTAGAAATTTGAAATTTACAACTTTTAATTATGAATTAGATGAACCTAGAAGTGATGATATTAAAGAAATAGCGACTGCTAAAGTAAAACAGGCATATGAGATAGTAAAAAGGCCTTGTTTAGCGATGGATACTGACTTTAGAATTGATGAATTAAATGGCTTTCCAAGAGCTTTTGTGAATTTTTCATTAGATACTATAGGAATTGATGGTATTTTGAAACTGATGGAAAACAAAGAAAATAGAAAGTGTGCTTTTAATGAATGTTTAGCATATCATGATGGAAAACAAATACACTATTTTTATGGGAGACATCCAGGTAATTTATCCAAAAAAGTTCAAGGCTTAAATAGAAAGGAAAAATGGTCTGATTTATGGTATATTTTTAAACCACAAGGTTTTGATAAAACATTGGCGGAAATGGATGATAAAGAAAGAGAAGAAAGAAGAAAAATTGACGGTTCAGTACAAGCAATGAAAGAATTTGCAAAATGGTATGAACAAGAAAAATAAAAAAGGAATTTTGAGTTTTTAACAGGTTTTATAGTTTCAGGACTTAATTTTAGATTTAATTGGATAAAATTACCTGATATTGTAATAATAATATCTTCTGTTTTATTCGTAATAGCATATATTTTGTATGCAGAGGTTTTAAGAGAAAATACATATTCTAGGAAAAGATTTAAAAGGATATGCAGAATATAAAGAAAAAGTAAAATATAAAGTAATACCATTTATATGGTAAAATAGAAATAAGCATAATATAAAAAGAAAAATGAGGAGAAACAAAATTATGAATGAATATATAAATTTAACATTGGAAAATATTGATGATGAACATATATGCTGTGCAATAGGTGATCCAAAACATCAAGATGGAGTTGATTGTAAAAAACAATGGATAAAAGAAAAATTAAAAGATGGACATGTATTTAGAAAATTAAATGCAAGAGGAAAAATATTTATAGAATATGAACCATTAGAAACATCATGGGTTCCTATCAGTGGAGAAAATTATGAATACATTTATTGTTTATGGGTTGCAGGAAGTTTTAAAGGAAAAGGAATTGGAAAAGAATTGATTCAATATGCAATAAATGATTCTAAAGAAAAAGGTAAAAGCGGTATTTGTACTTTAGTATCTAAAAAGAAAAAACCATTTTTAGGAGAAAAGAAATTCTTTGAACATTATGGATTTGAAGTTGTAGATAGTATAGGTGATTATGAATTGTTAGCACTAAAATTCGAAGAAAGTGAAACACCAAAGTTTAATAAAAATGCAAGAAATATGAAAATTGATAATCAAGAATTTACTATTTATTATAGTAATGAATGCCCTTATGTAGAATATGAAGTAAAAGAATTATCAGATTATGCAAAAGAAAAAAATATAAGGTTAAATTTTATTAAAATAGATTCTTTAGAAAAAGCTAAAAATGCTCCTTGTGTTTTTAACAATTGGGCTAATTTTTATAAGGGAGAATTTATATCCAATACTATTTTAAATGCAAATGCATTAGAAAAGTTATTAAAATAATATTTATAGAAGGGTTCCAAAAGATGTTAAAAGAATTTGTAAAGGAGCAAATGTATTAGACGATAACATTGCAATAAGAGGCGTAGACTGCAAAAATTCTAAAAATAAAATAGAAAATTGGATTTAAAAGATGGATAAATAGTAAATGAAAGGATAATATCATGATACAATTGGTGAAATATGGTAACACAAATTGTTACTATATAGAAGGAAAGAATGGAAGTATACTAGTTGATACAGACTGGGCTGGTACTTTACAC
The DNA here is from genome assembly GCA_946545015.1 of uncultured Clostridium sp. Lineage (GTDB taxonomy): Bacteria > Bacillota > Clostridia > TANB77 > CAG-508 > CAG-269. The sequence goes on along the minus strand of CAMNMV010000003.1, from coordinate 3,428 downwards.
TTGTTTTATAAAAAAATTAAAGAATTGAATATAAAAAATATAGATTATCTTTTGATTACACATTATCATCCAGATCATATGGGGATAGCACAAGATATATTAGATAATATGAATACAAAATTATTAGTAGTAGATGTTCAGAAAGATTATATACATTGCTCAGACAAAATATTAGAAAAAGATAAAAATACAAATTTTAATCCAATAAATACCAAACCAGTAATAATTTCATGTGATGAAAGCAGAGAGTTTTTAAAAAAATTAGGAATAGATGGAGAAATAATATATACTCCAGGACACAGTGAAGATAGTATTTCTATGATATTAGATAATGGAGGGGCTTTTGTCGGAGATTTATATGATTTAAAATCAGCAAAGGCATTTAATGATGAAAAGATAAATAATAGTTGGAATGATATATTAAGCCATAATATATCAAAAATATATTATGGACATCATGAGCAAACTATAAATAAGGAGGATTTTTAATGGGAATTAATTATGGGGAAATTACAAGTAGTAAAATAAAAGAAGAAGAGTTGATATTGACTGAAGAATGGGATAAAGTGTTTCCAAAAAGTGAAATTGTAAATCATAAAAAAGTGACTTTTAAAAACCATTTTGGAATTACAATAGCGGCAGATATGTATATACCTAAAGAATATAATGGATTGCTACCTGCAATAGCAGTATGTGGACCTTTTGGCGCAGTTAAGGAACAAAGTTCAGGATTGTATGCACAAGAAATGGCTGAAAGAGGATTTTTGACAGTAGCATTTGATCCATCATTTACAGGAGAAAGCAGTGGAGAACCAAGATATATGAATTCTCCTGATATAAATGTAGAAGATTTTCAATCAGCAGTAGATTTTTTATCTAACTTAGAAAATGTTGATAGTGAAAAAATATCAATAATAGGAATATGTGGTTGGGGAGGTATGGCAATTCAAACAGCATGTATTGATACAAGAATAAAAGCAACAATTGCTTCAACTATGTATGATATGTCAAGAGTTACAGGAAATGGTTATTTTGACCAAGAAGATAATGAAGAAAAAAGATATCAAGCAAGAATTAAAATAAATACTCAAAGAACTGAAGATTTTAAGAATAAAGAATATGCACTTGCAGGTGGAGTAATAGATCCATTACCAGATGATGCACCACAATTTGTAAAAGATTATTATGCATATTATAAGACTTCTCGTGGATATCATAGAAGAAGTTTGAATTCAAATGGTGGATGGAGTGTAACAGCTGGAACATCACTTTTAAATACAAGATTGCTTTATTATTCCAATGAAATTAGAAACGCAGTAATGATAGTACATGGTAATAAAGCACATTCTTATTATTTTGGAAAAGATGCATATGAAAATATGATAAAAGATAGTAAGTATACAGATAATAAAGAATTATTAACAGTAGAAGGTGCTTCACATTGTGATTTATATGATCAAAAAGATATAATTCCATTTGACAAAATGGAAGAGTTTATAAGAAAAAATATAAAATAGGATGTGAAAAGATGAATAAAAAGATAGTGATATTAATTGCTTTAATATTAGTTGTTATCTTTACACTAGTAATATTTTTAACTCCAAGAAACAATAAAGAGGAATATAACGATATTGGAAAAATTAATGAAGAAAATAATGAAAAAAACATTAAAGAAAATAAGGTTGAAGATATGGGTACAATATATATAAAAGTGAATAACCAAGTATTAAATATAGAATTAGAAGATAATTTAGCTACTGAAAAATTAGTTGAAAAATTAAAAAATGAAGATATTACAATAAAAGTCCATGAATATGGCGGCTTTGAAAAAGTTGGGGATTTAGGCTTTTCTCTTCCACGTGAAGATAAAAATATAACAACGATACCAGGAGATTTAGTATTATATCAGGGAAATCAGATATCTTTATTTTATGATTCCAATTCATGGAATTATACAAAATTAGGAAAAATAAAAGATGTTAATTCACAAGAATTAAAAGATATTCTAGGTGAAGGCGACAGTATTTTAACATTTTCATTATATAAATAGTTTTTACCTAAAAGTGCAACTATAGGTTGCTAGAAAAATGATATAAACCAGAGTATAATTGCATACAAAGGAGGAATTATTAATGAAATTTAGTGAAAATCTATATAATATAAGGAAAAATATGCAAATAAGTCAGGAACAACTTGCTGAATTAGTTGATGTATCAAGGCAAAGTGTATCTAAATGGGAATTAGGAGAATCATATCCAACTGTTGAAAACATATTTAAACTTTGTAATGTTTTGAAATGCAAAATGAATGAATTAATTAATGAAAATTTAGCTGATTTTGAATTATTAAGCGATGACATTAAAAATACTGAAAAGTTATATGAGAGATTTTTAGGCTATGCAGATACTTATGATGAAGGAAGACCTAAATTACCAAGTAAAGCTATTGAGATTTTGAAAATATATTTAAAAAAAGATATAAACACTATTGTAGATATAGGTTGTGGAACAGGATTGTCAACAGAAGTATGTATTCTATTCGCTGATAATGTTATAGGAATAGAGCCATCAATAGATATGTTAAGCAAAGCAAGAACAAAAGAAAATGAAAAAATGAAATTTATTCAAGGATATGGAGATAAAACAGGATTAGAAAATGAATGTGCTGATATTGTTATTTGTTCACAAGCATTTCATTGGATGAAACCAGAATCAACACTTAAAGAGGTATATAGAATACTAAAAAAAGGTGGAGTATTTGCTGTAATAGATGCTGATTATCCACCTGTAATAAATAAAGAACTTGAACAATTAGATGGTTATCTTCGTAGAAAAACAGTGAGCTTAGAAAATCATGATAATAAGTGGGTTACCAATAAAACAGAACATTTGAATAATATAAGGAAAAGCGGATTATTCGAATATTCAAGAGAAATATGTTTTGCACATACAGAAAAATATGCTCAAGAGAGATTTAAGAAATTTTTATTAAGTCAAAGTAGTATGCAACGTGCAATTAAATATAATTATGGTGCAATAATTGAAGAACTTAATACATTAGATGAAAGGCTATCTAAAGTATTTAAAGGGCAAACTTTGGACGCTATGTATTCATATAAAATGAGAATAGCAATTAAATAAAAATAAAGTATTGCAATATAAAGGGCTGATAATTAGTTGAAATTATCAGTCCCTTATTATATAATAAGAATTAGTATTTTGTGTACAATATTTTGGAATTTAGAGGTAAGATATATGAATAAAAAAGTAATGTTAGGTATTGGAATAATATTTGTAATTGTTTTATTTGTTGTTATAAAAGTTATAATTTCAAGTTCAGAAGGAACTAAAGAGTTAGAACTGACTTATAAGACTAATGGAGGCGTTCCATATAAATGGGAATATAAAATTGAAGATGAGTCTATAGTA
>CAMNMV010000002.1 GCA_946545015.1 uncultured Clostridium sp. | reverse complement strand
AATATATTTTTAAAATCAATTATTGATACAAATAATAAATCTAAAAATATAGTAAAAAAAATTATAGATAATATATAAACTTTAGATTTATTTCTATTACTCATTATTCTACTTTTTTTATAATTTAACACTTGATATAATTCATTTATGCCTTTATCAATTAAATAATATCCTATATGCGATTTTTTAAAATTGATATTTTTTTCGTTGCTTTCTTCATTATATTTATTTGCTAATTCCAAAACTTTTTTAGCAATATAAATCTCTGATATTTTTGTTTTATGCGATATTTCTTTAATCCTATTTCTATAATATGATTTTGTACTATGATCCATTTTTAAATAAACATTAGCTGGATCTTTTTTTAATATATCTTCAACTCCATTTAGATTCTCAAATATTTCTAAAAAATTCATTCTTTGAATTTTCTTTATACTACTAATATAATTAGCCATTAAAACTTTTTTTAAAGCTATATCAAAATGTTCTTTTTTTATAACATCTGCCGTTGAAGTTCCTGCCATTTCTACTATTTCATCTAGAGCTTTTAAATAGCTATATCCTTTTTTCCCATGTCTTTTTAATATATATGCCATATATTCTACAAATGGATATTTTATATCTTCGAAAGATTTCTTTGCAGTTGTTTTTATTTTTTTAAATTTTTGTTTTTCACCTTTTGTATTTTCAATAAGTCTTTCAGAAATCTCCTCAACTTTATATTTTTGCAATTGTGCATTATAAATTTTTTCACATACATTTTTTATATTATTTATTATAGCTAATTGTAGAAATAATCCAATATTCCATATTTCATCCATATTAAGAGTTCTTTTAGTTTGATAACTTGCAATATATTCTTCCAAATCCTCTTTTTCAATTTTTCCTTCTGTATATGCTACAATCTCACTTGCAAGTACATATATTCTTGCGAAACCTTGATAATTGCCATTTGAAATACCTAAAAATTTCTTGTATTTTTTTAATGGTAGCTGTTTTTCAATTTGCTTTACAGTTTCTTCTATAATATAAAAATTATCTAAAATCCATTCTCCTGCAGGATGAATATTTATACCCAATTTCACATGTTCATTTAACAATATATATGTTTCTTTTATAAATTCAAAATTTTCTCTCATATTTGGAATAGGATATGTTTCTTTACTAGACTTTGAAATAATATCATGATTACTTGCCATCTTTTCCAAATGCTTTCGTAGCTGATTTTTATCTAATAATGTTCCATCAAGTTTTAAAACTTTATTTATATTCAAAAATTTCCACTCCTCGCTATATGTTTTACACATATTTTTTGCAAGTTGTGGAAATTTTATGCACTTATTATATATACTTATTTATTAAATTTTTATAAAATACTTTTAAGCTTCTCTTCTCCAGTAAAATAAATATTGTTGTGCAATTCCTGATAAGCTTCCAAATTTTTCTTTTGCTAAACTTTCTATCTTCTTTTTGCTTACTTTAGTTTCATCATCTTCTTTTATGTACAAATCATTCATTACTCTTCTTACCCAAACATCAATTGGAAATACATCAAATCTACTTAAATCTGAAAATAATAAAATACAATCAGCAACTTTAGGTCCAACTCCTGATAATTTCAACAATTCGTTTCTTACTTTACTTGTATCTGGCTCATCATATAATTTTTCTAAATTTATCTCTTTATTTAAAACCATTCTAGTTGTTTCATATAATCTAATATCTCTAAATCCCAACCCTAATTCTCTATATTCTTCTACAGTTACATTTTTTAATTCTTCAGGAGTTGGAAATGTATAATATTCTTTACTATTCCATACTATTTTTTTACCATATGTTTTAGATAATCTTTCTATTATTCCCTTAATCCTTGGAATATTATTATTAGCAGATATTATAAATGAAATTATCGTTTCCCATAGATCTTGATTTAATATTCTTATACCGGTTCCATATTTAATACTATTTTTCATATTAATATCTATTTTTGCAAGTTCATTTTTAATATTTTCGTAATTTCTATTTAAATCAAAATATTCCTCAACTTCTTTTTGAATATCATCTTTACAAATACCTTTAAAGTAAACATCATTGCCTAATTTTCTAACATTTATAACATTACTATTAAAAACTCCTGTATAACTACCATCAACTTCTTCATTCCATCTAAAGCATTGACCACAGTCAAATATATCTTTTAATTCAAAAGATTTTACATTCTTTAAAATATATTCTTGTTCTTTCATAATTCTCTCCTAGCACATATTTTTCTAAAACTATTATAACACATTTTTATTACTTCTCAAAATTAAAATCCTTGTCCAATAACTTCTCTTGAATTTGTAACAATCATAAAACAGTTTGAATCTACTTTTCTTGCAATATCTTTTACTTTAGAAACATCTCCACGAGATACAGCACACATTAAAATTAATTTTTTTCTATCTGTATACATACCTTTTCCATAAAGCCCGGTCGTTCCTCTTTTAACTTCATTGCCTATCCTTTTAGCTATCTCAGCATTTTTGTCTGATATAATTAATATTAATTTTGTAAAATATATTCCTTCAAATACGATATCTATAATTTTTCCCATTAAATATATTGCAATAGCTGAATATAATCCTACTTCGATTTCTTTAAAAAAGATAACATTTAATGTTACAACTACAATATCTATAATCATTATTATATTACTGATTCTCACATTTTTCTTAAACCCTTTTATTATATTCCCAACAAGTTCAGATCCACCTGTTGAAGAATGGCCTTTTAATATAATTGCACTTCCAAGGCCAGTGATTATCCCACCATATATACATGCTAAAAATCTATCTTGTGTTAAAGGCTTAAGCATATTAAATAAGTCAATAAATACAGACAAAGATACTGTTCCAAATATTGATTTAATAAAAAATCCTTTACCCAATTTATATATAGCAAATAAAAATAATGGTGCATTTAAAGTAATTATCGTAATTCCCATTGGAAAGTTAAACAAATAATATGTAATTGTAGCTATTCCACTAAATCCCCCTGATGATAATTGATTTGGAAGCAAGAAAAAAGAAACTCCTGCCGCCATAATTGCTGCCCCTATGATTGTCCAAATACTATCTATAAAAAAATTCTTTAAATTAGCTTTCATAAATAAAATCACCTATATTTAATATTTGTAAATATAGGTGATTTTATACATTTTTCATTATAAAATTATTATAATTGTATTCTGTTTATTCTTCTTTAAAATCTGAATATGTTTTAACTACTTCTATTTTTGATTTTCCTTGCTTAATATCATTATTTTGTTTTACAATTAAATCAACATCATATGTTTCTTTTAATTTGATAACATTTTCTTTTTTATGTCCTATAACATTGTTTAAATCTTGAGCATTTACTTCAACCAAAACTTCTCTTACTTTTACATTTAATCTCTTAATTTTCTCAACTATGGCATCATACCACATACTTGATTCAACTAATTGTCTAAACGCTGGATGAAATGGACCTGCAACAACTTCACTATTATCAAATTCTGGACTATTTATTTCATCTGTATTTTGAAGTCCTACTCTTATTACATCAATTTTTCTATTATCAAACATTCTAACTAACTCTTTACATACTTCAACAGCTTGTACAACAGTAAGTGGCTTATATTTTCCTTCTTCATAATCTTTTTCAAGTTTAGTTCCTTTTACAACTAAAACAGGATATATTCTTACCATTTTAGGTTTTAATTTTATCAATGCTTTTGCTGTATTAATTTCATCAATTTTTGTACTATCTGGTAAACCTACCATCATTTGATGACCTAATCTAAAGCGATACCTACGAATCAATTTTGATGCTTTTTTTACATCTTCAAAAGTATGTCCTCTTGCAGATTTTTGAAGTATATAATCATTAGCTGATTGAACACCAAGTTCTATAGTTTTAACCTTATATTTTTTTAATCTTTTTAGAATTTCTTTATTTATATAATCAGGTCGTGTAGAAATCCTTATACTATCTACTTTTCCTTCTTCTATAAATTTATATGCCGCTCCTAAAAGTTCATTTTGCACATCTTCTTCTATTCCAGTAAAACTTCCTCCAAAAAAAGCTACTTCAATATTTCTGTCAGGCTCTTTTATATGTTCTAAATAGTATTTTATTGTTTTTTCAACATCTTCTTTAGTAACATTTGTTTTTTGACCACTTATTTTAGTTTGATTACAAAATACACAATCATTTGGACAACCTAAATGTGGTACAAAAATTGGTATAACATATTGTTTTGTCATATCCTCACCTCTACTTTATATTATTTCTATAGCCCTCTTTGCTGCTTCCATTTGAGCCATCTTTTTGCTTTTTCCTTTACCTGTAGCTAATCTTCTACCATCACATCGTACTTCAACTTCAAATACTTTATTATGATCCGGACCAGACTCATTTAATAAAATATACTCTATTTTCACTTCTCCTTTTACTTGCAATTTTTCTTGTAATACAGTTTTATAATCCTTTTCTCCTACATGATTTACAGCAATTGCTATTTCATCTTTTAAATTCTCAACAATAAATTTTGTAACTGGTTCTAATCCTCCATCTAAATACATTGCCGCAATTACAGCTTCCACACTATCTGCAAGTATTGCTGGTCTTCCTTCTTTGCACGTTGATTTTTCTGATTTTCCAAGATTTAAGAAATCACTAAAATTATGCTTTTTAGCAATTTTATATAGACTTTCTTCACATACTACTGTAGCTCTAACTTTAGTCATTTCTCCTTCTTTTAATTTAGGATATTTTTCATATATATATTTGCTAGAAACAAATTCTAAAATACTATCTCCCAAAAACTCTAATTTTTCATTACTCTCAACATTATTCTCATAAGCATATGATGTATGAGTTAATGCAGTATTAATTAAAGATTTATTCTTAAATGTATAGTTTAATTCTACTTCTAAGTTAATATTTTCCACATTTTCACCCCTTTTTGTTTACAGTATAATTATATAACATTTTACAAATTTTTCAAGTACTTATTGTAAAGTAAATATTGGTATTTGTAAAGTTTTAGGACTTAGTAACTATAAAATATTTTACTAAGTCCGTTTTTCTTTTTCAATTATAAATTTTAATTAAGAATTATTTATTGAAAGTCTTTCCTATAGAATTCTTATATTCAATATAATCTTCTACTAAAATTTTACTTACAGCTGCAACTGGTACTGCTAAGAACATTCCAACTATTTTAAAATATGCACCACCAATTGTTATTGCAAAAATTACTAGTAATGGACTAATTTTTAATGTATTTCCAACTATTTTAGGATTAATAATATTTGCATCTATTTGTTGTAAAATTATGATTACTACTAACATCCATATTGTTTGTGTAACTCCACCTGTAATCAAAGTGACAAGGCCTGCTACTGCAATAGCTATAATTGCCCCAACATATGGAATAATATTAAATAATCCAATTATAAATCCTAGTAATGGAGCATATTTTATTCCCATTATCCATAAAACAATTGTTGATAATACTCCCATAATGACTGCATCAATAAATTGACTTGAAATAAATCCTAAAAATATCTCATTTGTATTATAAAAATATTTTTCAATATTTTTATATTTCTTTTCTCCAAATATTGCTTTCATTAATCTTTCAAAAAATTTAACAATTCTATGTCTTTCAGCAAGTAAATATATTGAAACAATTACTGCCACAAATATATCTACAATGCTTGTTACAAATCCCCAAGCCCCTTTGGCATATTCTGCTAATTTATCAATATTTATGTATTGTTTCACATCAATATTTTGTACACCTTTTATTAGATCAGTTACTGTATCACTTTTTAATAGTGAATCTTCTGGTAAACTTTGATATTTTTGTATTGTTACATCACCATAATGTTGTATATTATTTACCAATTCTGTTAAACTTTCAACTAATACTGGAAATACAAAATTCAAAACTAATACTGCTAATACTATAAATACCACATAGCTTGTTAATATACTTAATGTTCTAGCTTTATTTTGTATAAACTTTACTTTTGATTTTTTATAAATACTTTCAAGTTTTCTACTAGGTAAATACAAAACATATGCAATCAATATTCCTATAAAAAATGGGCTTAGCACGCCTAAAAAATTCTTAAACGCATCCATTATTTGTGGAAAATTATCAAGTAATTTATAAAATGTAATTATTGCTACTCCTAGTATGAACCAATAAGACCATTTTTTTCCATTCTTTTTTATCTCATTCATTCTAAAAATTTCTCCTTTCAATAAATTTTATTAAGAGATTTAATTTTAATGATTTAATTTTAGTAATTAAAATTATTCTAATATTATTCTTCAATATTATAAATTAATATTTAATCCTACAGGACAATGATCACTTCCTAAAATTTCAGGATATATGTAAGCATCTTTTATATTTTTTTGAATATCATTTGATATAATGAAATAATCAATTCTCCATCCTATATTTTTCTCTCTAGCATGTCCCATATATGACCACCAACTATATTGATCTTCCTTATCAGGATATAGATATCTAAATGTATCAGTAAATCCTGCATCTAACAGTTCAGTCATTTTTTCTCTTTCTTCATCAGTAAATCCCGCATTATGATGGTTTGTTTTGGGATTTTTTAAATCTATTTCTTTATGTGCCACATTTAAATCACCACACATGATTACTGGTTTTGTTTTATTTAATTCTAATAAATATTTTCTAATTTCGTCTTCCCAAATGCATCTATAATCTAAACGTTCTAATTCTCTTTTAGAATTTGGCGTATAAATGTTTACCATATAGAATTTTTCAAATTCCAGTGTGATTACTCTACCTTCTTTATCATGTTCTTCTATTCCTATACCATATTTCACAGATATTGGCTCTTTTTTGCAAAATATTGCTGTACCTGAATAACCTTTCTTTTCTGCACTATTCCAAAAACTTTTATAGCCTTCAAATTCTAATTCAATTTGCCCTTCTTGACATTTTGTTTCTTGAATACAAAAAATATCTGCATTTTCATCTTTAAAAAAATCTTTAAACCCTTTATTTACACATGCTCTTATTCCATTTACATTCCATGATATTAATTTCATATTTTTTGCCCTCGACTTTTATTTTATTTGTTATATCTAATTTATAATAATTATTAGATTATTATATAAAAAATCCAAATTGCTAAACATCTGCCTAGCAATCTGGATTTGCTTCAAATCAATTTAATTTTAATACCATCCTCTTGATTGTGAATGACTCCATGCTGATGATGGTGAACCGTATCTACCGCTTATATAACCTAATCCCCAATTTATTTGAGTCATATAGTTTGTTCTATATTCTGGTCCTGCAGATGCCATTTTACTTGCAGGTAATGCTTGTGGAATTCCGTATGCGCCACTTGGGTTAGCTGCGTTTACTCTCCATCCACTTTCCCTATTCCAAAGTTTTACTAAACAGTTAAAATCATAATCTGTCCAACCATAATCATAACATCTTTGTCTTGCATATGCTTGATAATCTGCAACTGTTCCTGATACAGCAGCTGGTATTTCTCTATCAACAACTGCACTTCTTGATGTCACTTTTTGTACTTGAACAATTTTGTTTACTGGTTCTTTTACAACTACTTCTGATAATACAATTTTTTCTATTTCTACATCATTTTGATATTTAACTTTATAAGTAATTTCTTTTAATCCGTTTACACCTTTTTGAATAACTTGGTTTCTTGTTTGATCACCTGTTCCTGTAGCTTCTTTAGTTATTGTTTCAAAAGGTATTTCAATTTGTTCAACAATTATTTTTTCTGTAATTGGTGCATAATTTTTTAATAAATCATCCATTGATGTTTGTACACCTGTTTCAGAAATTTGTGATATTTGCACTTCTTGTTCAGATTTATTTTTTATCTCAATTGCTGTCCCTGGAATAATTTCTTCATCTAAACCTGGAACTGCTTTTTCATCTTCACCTAAAATTATATTGTTTTCAGCTAATATATCAGATACTTTTGTTTTTGATGTTAATACTGTCATTTCGTATCCATTTCTAAGTACTATTTTTACGTCATTAAGTTTTGCGCTTACGGCCATAACCCCTATACCAGATATTAGTATTAAAATTAAACTTATACATAATATTTTTGCTATAGAAATTGAAGCTCTTTCTTGACTTTTAATTTTCATATAAAATATTACCTCCTTTTGGCAACAACTATATTATACTATATTTTTTATCATTTGTCAAATTTTGGCACAATTTTGTATCTCTTATTTCCCTAAGATTTGTCCAAACCCAATTATGTATATAGTCGTCATATATCTTTATTTTCCAAGCCTTTATATATATTATATTAATTAAAATAAAATTTATTCCAAAATATTTATTCCCTAGAAAAAATAAATAGACTAACATACTATTTTATATATTAATCTATTTATTTTTAATTACTTCAACTATTTTATTTTAAACAATCTTTTTGCATTTTCATAAGTATATTTTGAAACTTCCTCTAAGTCTTCATTTCTAGCACTAGCTATTTTCTTTGCTACTAATTTTACATTTGTTGGATTATTTCTAGTTCCTCTAACTGGCTCTGGAGCCAAATATGGGCTATCAGTTTCTATTAATATCCTATCACTTGGAACCATATTAATTATTTCATCTGCATTTTTTGCATTTTTAAATGTGACTACTCCTGAAAACGATATGTAAAAATCTAATTTTATAGCTTCTTTAACTAATTCTCGATTTAATGGGCAACAGTGGAATACTCCTTTATTAATAACATTATTTTCTTTTAAAACTCTCAATGTATCCATTACGGCATCACGTGTATGTATTACAATTGGTAAATCTAACTCATTTGCAATTTGTATCTGTTTTTTAAAAGCTTCTATCTGTAATTCATGATTATCCTTATTCCAATAATAATCTAATCCTATTTCTCCGATTGCAACTACTTTTTTATTTTTAGCTAATTCTTTAATTTCTTTTATATTTTTCCACAATTCTTCTTCACTTTGTGGAATATCATTTGGTGAAATCCCTGCAGTTGCATATGTATAATCACAATTTTTTGCTATATCAATTGCTTTTTTAGATCCTTCTAAATTGTAACCACAAGTTAAAAATCTAGTTACATCTTCATCTTTTATTTTCTTTATCATTTCTAATCTATCATCATCAAATTTTTCATCATTTAAATGTGAATGTGAATCAAAAAACTCCATTTTTATCTCCTTACTTGAACACTGCAACTGCATTAGCAGTAGCATATTCTTTACAATGTGAAATGCTTAAATCGATGTATTCTATATTATCTATCACATCATTATGTATCACTACATAAGGTCTTCCGTCTTCATTATTTTTTATTTCAATTTGTTTCCATTCAATACCAAATTTATTTTTCAATCCACTTGATATTGCTTTAAAAATCGCTTCTTTAGCTGCAAATCTAGCAGCATAATGTTGATACTTTTGATTGTTTTTACTTTCACAATAGTCAATCTCATATTGAGTATAAATTCTTTCAACAAATTTATCTCCCACATCTGATTCAATAGAACATTTTACTCTTTCTATTTCTATAATATCAGTTCCACAAGATATTTTCATATTGTCTCCTTCCACCTAATTTTTATATTTTAATGCAACTTTATAATTTATATTTTATATTCTAATTCTAATTTTACTTTTATTTTTATTTTTTATAAAAATTGCCAATAATTTTGGTTTTTGAACAAAAACTTTGATATTCAAAAACTAAAATTATTGGCAATCAATTATTTTTTGCTCATCTGCCAAAAATTAACTATATTCATTATTACTGTTGCCAATAATGTTAAAGCTAATACTATTGTTATTTTTGTGTTTTTCTCTATATTTAAATCTTTATATAAAACATCATATTTATTTTTTGTATATAGATATAAAGTTTCTAATTCAAGTACATCATTTAATCTATGATTAATAATTGTTCCAGCTTCGTCTCCTGTTATTTCTTGAATCCAAACTTTTTTAGTGAATTCTATGAATTTTTTTCTTATTGCTCTGATATTCTTTGTATTACTAAACTCTACATTTAATTTATTTAAATAAATCTTTTTATATAAATTTAATATATATGTGTAAAAATATTGATTTTCAAATTCTTCTGGAAATATTGAAAAATTATTCATTTCTGTAGCCGAAGCAAATAGTGTTATACCTTGTTTCGTTAATCCAATTTTTGCATATTTCCATTCAGAAATTGAAACTGATTCATCTTTTATGAAATTTGCTATATTATCTGCTGGAAGTATATTAGCAAACTTTATAAAATTATGTTCAATATTTTCAAATTTTCTAAATTCATTCCAATAATCTTGTTCTATGCATGCATATGAATATGTTAAAAATCTTTCACCATCCACATCATATCTTGCAGCATCCATATTTGCACCTGTTATATCTTTTATCAAATCTGTAAAACTTTTCATATCATCATATGCACTTGTTTGAATTTTAATTTTGTCATATTGTTTTGTTTTAAATTCTTGATTTATATCTCTAAATTTATAATTAAAATTCAATACATCATCAAATCTATTAGTATTTTCTACATTAGTTTTAATGCATAAAAAGCATATTCCTGTATTAAAGCAAATTATTTCGATCTTATTAATGTTGAAAAATATTCCTTTTTCTTCACCTGTTTTTCCCTGTATGTCATTTTCCAAATTATATTCAAACATTGTACAAGGATATTTTGCAAGTATTGCACTTTGAGTATCTACTGGTAAAGTCTCTAAACTTTTTAATTTATTACTTGTAAAGTCAAAACTAGAAAATAAGAATTCTCTAATTTCAGGTAAGAAATATTTATATAAATTTAAATCTCTTTCTTTTTTGAATATTTTTAATCTACTATTTTTATCTTTTAACATTTTCAATAAATATTTTTGATACCTTTGTTCCTTTACTATAAAAGGATGTATAAAATATGTATATTGATAGTTTATCTTTAGTTCCATCTATTACTATATCCTTCCTACGAAAATTATTGAATATAATAGTTTAAATTCCTATCTTGACCTAAATGCCATCTTCCTATGAAATCAACTTCTAAATAATTATCTAAATTGTAAATTGTATCAACAACTACATTTCCTTTATTATTTAGAGCTCCCCATTTTCCGTCTTTTTTTACAGCTACAAATCCACATGAATTTTGTTCTTTTGCATCATCATAAATGTAATCTACAACTACTTTACCATCTTTATCAACATAACCATATTTTCCGTCTTTTTTACTTAAAAATAATGTATTTGTTGTTAAAATATCTTTAGCTTGTTTTTCTTCAAATTTGAAGTTGTAATATTTATAGTCATCAGCAACTCTTATTTTTAAATATCCTTTATCTTCATTTAGTTCATTTAATATTCCTGTTAATTTAACTTCTAAAGTACTATCTAATATTGTTGATGTTGCATCAGCATCTTCTAATATATATATATCTGCACTTTCAACATATGTTATAAGTAAGTATTTAAATTCTATTTTTGCTGTATTTGTTAAATCTATTATTCCATATTTTCCTTCTTTTTTAGCAATTAGTATGCCTTCTTTTGCTTCTTTAATATCTTCATATTCAGCAGGAATTGTTACTTCTCCTGTTAATTTCATTACTCCTAATTTTCCAGCTTTTTCAAATACTATACCTTCATCTTTATTTTTTAATATACTTGATATTTTATCAAATCCTTCTGCTAAAATTACAGTTCCATCTTTGCTAATTAATTTTTGTGCATTAGCTTCTTTGATAACATACATATCATTTCCAAAAACGTTTTCTATTGCTTCATATTTAGTTTCTAATGCTTGTTCTCCAGAATGATTTACTACTCCAAGTTTTCCCTCTTCATTTTTTACTATAAATCCTGCTTTATCATCTTTACCTAAGTTTGTAATATCTGCATATTTATTTTCAACAATTACTCTTCCTTCATCTGTTACAATTCCATATTTATTGTCTTTTTTTGTTTTTAATGCATTTGAAATTCCACTAATTGTTGTTATTTCATCGTATTCTGCACTTAGAACTTCTTTTCCATCAAGATTTATTAATCCAAATTTTCCATTTTTTGATATTTTTAATACATTATTTTCATACCACAAACTATTGGCTGTATTACTATTTTGTATTGCTTCTACTTTTTCATAATCTTTAAAAATTTGTTCATTTTTAGCATTTAATACTTTTGTTTTATAATCACCTGTATCATAATTTACATCATAAGTGCAAATAAATACATCTCTATTTATATTTGGGATTACAATCATTTCCTCATAAGAAGGATCAATTATAGTTTCACCATTAGAATCTATCACTCCCCATTTATTATCTTTAAATACTGTAAAATAACTTTGGTTTACTACTTTTCCTTTGTTTTCACCTTTTGATAGAATTCCATTAATTATGAACACAAACATAACTACTACTGCAACTGCCATTAATACTGCAAATACTTTTTTCAAATTTAGTTTTGGTTCTTGTTCATATCTTCTTCCTTTGCTTCTACTCATATGGTTTCCTCCCTTTTTTTGAATTTATTTAATATTTTTCCAACAGCATGTACTATTGGCGTTGATTTCTTATTTGCGATTTCTTTACCTATTGCTTTTCCTCCAACTGTTAATGCTGCAACTATTGCACTTAATATAAATTGTAAATTAAATGATAATCCGAATTGTTCAGTAATCTTTACTGCTATCAATGCACTAATTGCTCCACTTAATACTCCACAAATGTCGCCTATAACATCTGCACATATATTAGCTACTCTAGGTGCATTTCTTATTAATTTTATAGAACTTTTGGATCCTTCGACTTTTTTAGTTGCTTTAGCATGAAATTCTTCTTCATTTGCTACAGTAACTGCAACTGCTATAACGTCAAAAAATATCCCTACAAATATTACTAATATTAATATTAATATTGCAGGAACTAAACTTAATCCTGCTACACCATTTGTAGAAATATATGAAAACACTATAGACAGTATAAAAGTTAATATAAAAACTTCTATAAACCATTTAATATTCGAGTGTTCTTTCTGATCTTTTTTCATAATTCTCCCTTTGTAATTAATTATATTTTATTTATTTTTGTTTTTCTTTTATATCTATTTCTTACGTTTTTTATAGTTATTAAGTTATTATATTTAATTATGTATAAAAAACTTAGATGGTAGAAGTCTAAGTAAATTTTACGGTTTAGGTCTAGTTGAATTTCTCTATTTTCCGCTTAGCATTACTGCTAGAGCCGTTTCCGTTTGAGGAAAATATTTACTTGTACTTAAGTAAACACCAGATCGCCACTAAAATCCGTACCTTAATCCCTAGACTCCCTTGCAAATTACTTTGCAAACATTCTAGAAGTTTTCCTTAACATACTATTAAAACCTTACTAGTCTTTTTTGCAAGTGCAATTTCATAGCCAATATTAGTACAATTTGGCCTAAATCATTTCTAATATATATTAGACTAATCCCAATACACTCACTCGAGACAGGCTACACTATGTTTATTGTGTCTTGGCACTCAACATAGGTTTTACTTAAAAATTCATTTTTAAGCCTCCGCGAAGCCAGGGGTTCATACATATGCCATTACATACTACCCTAACCTCTTTACTCCCTAGAGCCACACAAAACTGGCATTTCGCGCAACACTAAGAAACTTCAACGATGTGCCCTTTAGTGGATTTTTAGCCCCACCCTCGTAAGGTTGTGTATGACTAGAATAATGCACCATCAGATGTATTATAACATATTTATTTTTTTAGGTCAATCAAATTTATATATTCCTTATTTCCCTAAGTTTATATTGATTCTAAATATTTTTTATTATTTCATTATATATTTGTTCATGTATATCTTCTATTGTTCTTATATTGTCTTTTTCATCTACACAATTAATTTCATACCAATCATATTTTTTTGCAACATAACAAGCTGCAGCATGAGCATCAATCAAATGATTTTTATCACTTTCATGTATATCTTTTTGTGCTTGATTTGTAAATTTATTATCTCTATCTTTAATTAATTCTAATGATTTTTCAACTGGCATATTTAGGAAGAATACTTCTGTTGGAACAGGTAATCCATATAAATTAAATTCAAATTCCCATAACCAATCTAAAAACTTTTGTCTTTCTTCTTCATCTGATATTTTTCCTGCTTGATGCACCATATTTGCAGTTGTATATCTGTCTGCTAATATAATTCCACCATTATCATAATATTCTTGATATCCCGTTTTAAATGTTGCATATCTATCTGCCGCATAAAATGTAGATGCTATATATGGGCTAACATCTTTGGCATTTTTGCCAAATTCACCTGATAAATACATTTTTACTAATGATGAACTTGGGCTATCATAATTTGGAAAGCTTACAACTCTATATTCAATATTTTCTGCATCTAATCTTTCTTGTAATTTCTTAAATTGTGTTTGTTTTCCGCTTCCATCAGTTCCATCTATTACAAACAATTTTCCTTTTTTTTCTTCTTTACTATTTAACATTTTATTAATTGAAGCTAATATATCATCTGCATTTTCTTCAAATTCATCTTTAACAAGATTAAACATTTCTTTTTCCTCCTAAATTTATTTTTTTATTATCTTTTGCCTTTTTTATAATTTGTCATAATAAAAAACTAGAACTAACTGTGTTATATCACATTTAGTTCTAGTTGTAAATTATTTTATTAAATTTACTATTTTAATTAACTATAAATTTAACATTCGCAAGTTTTAAAACTATTTATTAGCTCCTAAAACTTTTTTCTTTATAAGTACTATTCCAACTCCTATTACAACTAATGCTACTGAAGATGTAATAGCAATTATTATTGCAACCGTATTGTCTTTATTTTCCCCTGTAGGTGGTGTAACAATAAATCTTTCACCTTCATCATAGAATGTTGTATAAGTACTAAATGGTATTGAACCATATTTATGTGTTCTTTCTACATTAGTAATTTCTGCTTTATTTTGTAATACAGCATCTACATCTGTTGAAGTTATTGGATTGCTTCCTAATATTGTAGCAGATACAGACTCTCCTGGTTTTAATTCTTTTTCTGATAATTCTTCTGATAAATCTATAATTTTAGCTTTATCTAATTTATGCTCTCTTGCTGTTTTTGAAGTTACAGTATCTTTTTGTAGCCATTCATTAAATGCTGTGCTTACTTGCTCTGTTGGAGTCTTCCAATTATATTGTTCGATTGTAGCTCCATGGTCATCTAAATATTTCTTAACTGTTTCATATCCTTCTTCTATTATCGTTCTATCTTCTGCGTAAGCACTTACTTTTTCAACATATTCTTCTCTAGTTATAACTTCTCCTTCAGATGTATCATCTAATACAAATGATTCTGTTACATAATCATATACTCCTACTGGTTTTAATGTAACTTCTCTATCAGTATCTGGGTTTACTATACCAAATTTATAATAATTTGATAATTCAGTTTCTTCATTTTTGTAGTTGTAGTAATCTTGTTCACTAGAGTTTGTTACTGTTATACTATATGTTGCAACAACAGTAGCAGGTAAATATTCATTATCTAATTCTACTTTTACTTGTCCATATTTGTCTGCGCTAGATTTTGGAACATATACAGTATATTTAACATCTGGATTTGTTAATTGTCCGTTTTCTACATCTGTATCAACAATTATAGTTCCATATTCATCTTTAATTGTAAGATGTGTTAAATCTTTAGTAATTTGTAATCCTTGTCTTGGTCTTTCTATAATACCGAAATCAATATTGTCAATGTTATAGAAATATGTTCTAAATCCTTCATTATCTACTTCAAAATTATCATCTTTAGCTAGTACATCTATTTCTATTGATAAATCTTCTGTTGTAGATTCCATTTTTTCGTCATCTAACTCTGCAGCTTTTACACCTTCAATATCTTCAAATGCTATTTCAGTATTAGAATCTATGTTATATCTCTTTGTTGCTAAATCTATTGCTTCTGAATAACGTGTTCCTGATTGATATTCATTTTGATACCACCATGAAGCTCTGTTATCTGTTATTCCGTTTAATTTATTAATATAATCGCTATTTATTATTGTTGATTTATATTTTGTTGGATTATATACTACAAGTTCACCATTTTCTTCTGTATAACTTTCATCTCCCCATTTATAAATCAATTTATAATCTGAAGCATAGAATTTATCAATTGTGAATTTACCGCCATCTTTAGTTTCTACAGTTTTAGAATTACTTTCATTATTTACATCTTGTAATATTACAGTAACTCCATCTATTCCATGTTCTCCATTATCATAGATACCATTTCCAATTCTTTCAGCTACTTTGCCTGTTGCTGCTTGTAATTTGCCTTCATCTGCCTTATCTTCAAAGACAATACCTGATATTGATCTTGCTGTAGACTCTTTCATCCTTAAAGCTGGTGCGCTATCTGTATCATCTTCTTGTTTTGGATCAATATTATATTTTCTATAAACATTTCCTGGTATTGAATCTACATCAAATCCTGCATATAATTGTTTGCAATCACTATCAGTAAATGTTGAGTAACTTGCAATTTCTACCATATTATAGAAATCTTCAGCTTTAACTTCTCCGCTTCCACTTAACATTTCTGCAGCTACTTCTCTATTAATTTGTAATTCAACATATAAATATTTAACATTTTCTTCACTTGATTTAGAAGGTGGTATTATCATATTTAAATCGCTAACTCTATAATGTGTATAATCTCTATTTCCATCTTTTACATCTTCTAATTTATTAATAGATGCTGAAATTTCACTTCCTCTTACATCTTTTGTTCCTTCGTAAACTTTCATATTAGAATATTTACTTGAGAAATATTCATCTATAGCATTTACTTTATTATATAATATAGGATTATTGTTTATTAAAGCTATTTTATATGTAACTGTTACTTTAAATGGATCAGATCCTGTATAATCTGTAACATCTGCTCTATATACTGGTAATAGATATCTATTATCTTCACTTAATAGCATATTTCTTTCAAATGCTACTCCAACTGTTGTTAACTCTTCGCCATCTTTTTTACCATATACATATGTGAATGTTTTTCCATTTACGCTAACATCTGCTCTTTGTACATCTTTTCTTACACTTAAATCTGGCATACTTCTTACATCTAATCCCATATTTAAGTTTTTAACTTCATATACTAATCCATCACTATCAGCACTATTTGTTAGTTGATCTTTATAATATGAATCTAATCCGCCGATTCCAGCATGTACTGTTAAATCGCCTTGTTTTGTAAGGTTAAGTACATTTGTATAAGAATCACTATTCATAATTTCTTCTAATCTTTCAGCTCTATCTGAAATATTATTAGAATATACATACTCATTCTTTTTATTATATGTTAATTTAACTTCTTTTCCATTATATTCTATTATTTGATCTTCACCTGTAACTTCTCCAAATGCATTATTTAAATCAGCTCTGTTGGTATTATTTTCTGTAGCTATTGATTTTACATCTGCAGGTGGATTTTCATCTTTAGGTGTAACAACACATTGATATGTTATTCCATCATATGTAAATTCAATTATATAATTTGGTAAATCAGCTATTTTAACTTGTGTAAATTTATAGTGTCCGTTTAAATCATTGCCATCTTCTGCTTCATATTTTTGTGTAATAGTTTCTTGTATTATTGTTCCTGTTTTTCTTTCAATTAATCTTACAGGAATACCATTTAATTTACGATCATTATCATCTAAATATGTATTTGTAGTGTTATCATTTTTTCTTTGTTCTGCAACCTCTTCCCAAACATTTCCTGATAAATCGATAAATGTTTGTTCATTTTCGAATGCATATGGCACTACTTTTGGTAATATTGGAGGATCTGCTTCTTCAAATTCAGCTTCAACTGTAAGATTTTCTCCTATTTTGTACGCTTCTTCTTCATTTGTAGCAACTAATGCTCCTGATTCCGGTATTGCAAAATATCCTCTGTGGCTTTCAGGTATTTCTACTTCATAAACATCATATGTATAACCCTCTGCCACTAATTTTACAAGATCCCATGTTTTTCCATCGGCTAATGTATAAATTGTTGTTGCTTCATCAAATGAATCTGTATATCCTACTCTTTCATTTACTTTTGTTTCTACTTTTTTAGGATGATCTTTTTCTTCAAATTTTAACCATTTTGAACCATCTTTGGTATTGGCTTTAATTTTGAATCCAAATCCTGGTAATTTTATATCAGTACCTTTAATTTTTTTGTCTATTGTTAATGAACCATATACACCTGTATTGGTTTCTGTTTCAATTTGAATACATTCTTTATTAGATTCCATAGTAATTGTATCTACTAATAGACCTTCTTCTGTTCCTCCATTTTCAGGTCCAATTTCATAAATATATCCATATGGTCCTAAATCAACTTCATATATTTCATATTGTTTACCAACTTCGAATTTTTCAACTACCTCTGTGTATCCTTCACTGCCAAGTGTTATAAGTGTTGATAATGAATCATTTTTATTAAATTCTTCTGTTAATCCGTCTACAACATATTTATCTGTATTTGTTTTATCATCATGAACTTTTTTCCATTTTACCCATTTATCTGCTTCTTTATCTTTAATTTTGAATTTAACAGCTTGTAGAGATTGTCCTGATTCATCAATTTTACGTAGTTTTAATTTATTGAAATCCCTTTTATTTTCAGCACTAAATTCATATGTTTGCCCCTGTTTAATTTTCTTGTAGTTATCTAAATTTTCGCCTTTTCCAAATAATTTTAATTTATATGGACATCCCCATCTTCCATCTACAGTTTCTTTATAATATTCTTTTAATCTTTCTGGTAAGCTATAATCTCCACCTTCAATTATTTCATAAACTGCATATGAGCCTGAGTCAATACCTTCAATTGTTTCAGTTCTGCCTTCATTATCAGTTGTAAGTACAACTAATTCTCCTTGTTCATCATCAAAATCTGCAGGATAATAATTTCCTTCTTTATCCTTTTTAAGCCATCCTTCACCTTCTTTATTGATTATGAACTTAATTCCTGATAAATCTAATGGATTTCCATCTTCATCTGTTCCTATTTCATCTGTTTTAACTATTAATAAGTTAGCTGTATCAATAATCCATTCCAAGTCATCAAATTTATGTTCAGTTTCTACTTTAGTTTCTGTTCTTGGTTCATTATGATGCATATCTTGTCCTACTGTTACATATGTTGTTTCAGTTGCACTTGTTTCTTTTATAACATCATACGCAATATAAGATTCTACTTCTACCATTGAAATTCCAGCTGGGAATAATGATTTAGGAACTTTTATATAATATACACCTGTCTGATTTGTTTCTCTTTCATTTCCACCATTTTCATCACAAACTTTATTAATCAACATATTAGCAGTTCCATCAGTATTTTTAACATGAAACACAAAATTTGTACATTGATTTTGCCAAGTCGTTTCTGCATTACTCTTTATACCTAATGGTCCAATTATAATATTATCTTCTAAATAATGAAGTTTAACTTTTCCTTCATCTGTTTTACTTAATTCCCAATCATATTCAGGCCCATAATTAGCTGAAGTATCATATTCTCCATATTTCTGTATATTATATACTTGTTTTGCGCAATATAGACCATCTATTACATCATGTTCATCACAATACCACCATGCACCATCTCTTGAACGTGCACTATAATATGGTCCCCCATATGCTGGCCAATCAATTTCAATCCATTGACCTATATTGTATCTATAATATGCAGATGATTCTGTTTGTGATACTGTAATAAATAATAATAATAATACAAATCCAAATATTTTTAATTTATCAAATATTTTAAATTTAGTATTCAAAAATACTAATAACGCAATCGCTCCTATAATACCGATTATAATAGATATATATATAATTGTCTCACCTGTGCTAATAGAAATAATTAAGTCTGCTTTTGATGAATTATCATTAGTATTTAACTCTGATACATTTGAATCATTACTTACAGAACCTATTAATGCTTCATTTGTAAATGTTCCTGTAGAATTTGATGTCATTGATTTTGTTAATATCAATGTTAATTCTCTACTTTGTCCTGGTTGTATTATTTCATTTGAAAGACTGTTATTTATAAGTGTTCCATCTGAATTTTTAGCCCATGATTTACTTAATTCTGAAGAGAATTTTAATTCACTTGGTATTCTATCAATTACAGATGTTACTTTTCCTTCTAATTCACCTGTATTTGTGACAACTATTTTGTATTCAACAACAACAGTTGCTCCATTTATTTCTTTTGATTTAATTTCAGTTTTTGCTAATTTTGAATTACCATAAACTGTTTCTTTGTTTTGGTTTCCACTTCTTACTGTTACTTTTGAAATATATTTATCAATTTTGAAATTGAATGCTTTGTTTTCTATTAATCCTATATCAATATGTGATTTATTTGCTACTAAATCAATTATATCAGTAACACCACATACTATTTCTTTTCCGTCAATAGTTTTTGTTCTACTCATTGCATCAGAGTTTTCTGTATCGCTTACTCCTGATTTTTTATATTCTGTCAATCTATATTTATTAGCATTATATTTAAATGCAACTACATATTTTCCAGCTTTTATATCTTCAAAAGTATATTCCCCATTATTATTTGTCTTAACTGTTTTTACAGAATTTCCATCTGAATTTAATAATACCACTTCAATTCCACTTAGTTTTATTTCATTTAAATCTTT
Source organism: uncultured Clostridium sp. (assembly GCA_946545015.1). GTDB lineage: Bacteria > Bacillota > Clostridia > TANB77 > CAG-508 > CAG-269. Next base: position 41,913 of record CAMNMV010000002.1, on the reverse strand, counting down.
CTTTCCATCTTCATTTGTATCATTCCATGCTAATCCTGATATAGAATACTTTTTATTTTCGTCAGGCTTGTCAGGATTGCTTGGGTCATCTGGATCATCAGGATTACTTGGATCATCTGGATTATCAGGATTACTTGGGTCGTCCGGATTACTTGGATCGTCTGGATTAGTTGGGTCATCTGGATTTTCTTCTTCCTCATATCCATATGGAAGTATTGTATGTGTTACTGTATTTGAATCCATAACATATACAAAACTCTTTTCAAATTCATTATGTTCTTGAGTTGAATTTTCTTCGTTAAATTCATTTTTTATTTCACAAAGTTTTACAACATTATTAACTTGTGTTTTTTTACTTACATAACCAGCTTTAGCTTTAACTTGGATTTCTATACTTTTACCATATGGTATTGTTAATTCTAAATCAACATTGGCTTTTTTTACTCCATCACTTGTTGCAATAACTTTACTAATGTCTTCTTCTTTATCACTATGTTCTATATATTTAATTGCAAAATGATTTCTTTCCGAATCGCCTTCAATAGGTTCTTCTATAGTTTTTGTTTCGAACCAATTATATTTCATAGATATTGGTTTTACGTTTTCTGGTAAATAATCAGTTAAGTATACATCAATAGAATTTTTAAATTCATCTTTATATTCGCCATTAGAGAAATTTATTCCTGTTAAGTTTTCAACTTTTATATTGTAAATAATCTCATCATCATAATTAACGTTTTCCCCTTCAGTTTCAGATGTCATCTCTACTGATACTGCTGGATGATAATATGTTATTTGTACTTCATTTGATTTAACTGTATCATTTAGTACAAAATTACAATATAAATTATCAATTGCATTTTCTACTGTTTTTAATGAATCATCTCCTGTATATCTTAAATTTAATATATATCTTCCAGGCTTTACTTCAAATTCATCTCTATTTTCTTCTTCTCCTGCCTCAGCAATAATATTTCCATCAGGAATTTCTTCACGATTTTCTCCTGAATGCTCGATTACAAGGTTTTTAAATTCTAAATCTTCTGGTAAATTAGCTTTTAAAGTTACTAAGTCACTCCTATTTTTCCTATCTTTAATATCTAAGAATACTTTAATATTTCTTTCATTCATTCTACTTGCTGTAGCCATTACTGAATAATCTGCTGGTACAACTTTATTTGTGATTTCATATTGAGCTGCAGCATCTTCTCCTATAAATGCAACTACCTTTGATGTAATATTTTTTTCTGTTTCGCCTTCTGCTAAGTCTAGCACTTTTAATTCATAATATGTTGTTTTATTCTTTCCAGCTTTTAATGTTCCAATATTAATTGTTGAACCTGCAATTGCTTCTTGGAATTCATAACTACTTTGAACATCTAATTTATCAAAATTACTATTATATTTTGCAAAAACTGCTCCTTCTGGTATTTGAGTTTTAATAGTTACATTTTCTATATCATGATCTGTTGTATTTTTTACTCCAAGAACGTATTTTATGAATTCTCCTTCATGTACTTCTTCTTCATTATTTAATGTTTTACCACCAACTGTGGGTAATACTTTAAGTTCTATACCTTCAGCTGTTACTTGAACATTATCTAATGAAGCAGCTTGTACTGTAAAGTTTCTTATCATTCCAACATTTTGTATGTCATTAACTTGTCTTTCTTGATAATTTCTAATATTGACTACTGAAGTTAATTCTCCACTTTCTAATGTTTTATTATTTATATATGTTAAAGATACAACATCATCTGTTGTTTCAATATCTTTATTTACTAATATTTTTGCCGGTACAACTATATTAGTTCCTTCAGCTAATTCTTTTGATAAATATTCTTTTTGTTCTCCTTCCAATATCAATCTAATTACTTTTGCTTCTTCATCATATGTAGTTTCTTTTAATGTAATACCATTTCCATATGCAAGTGTTGCTTCTTCAAGATTTACTTTTTCAACTTGTTCTGGTAAATGAATTTCAATTACAGGATTGCTAAATAAGTTTTGTCTATTTTCGCTTGTTAATAAATCTATATTGAAATTAACATCATTTTGTTTCTCATTTGTCCATTCTTTATTATCTAATGTAAATCTAACTTCTGTTTTAGCTTCTGCAATTTCTATTTCTTTTGCGTCTTCGAAACTATATATATCTTTTGTTTCTATTTTTTCTTCATTTGTTTCTTTATCTTGCACTTTGACATTATTTGTAGCCTTCATTTTACTTGTAACCACAAATTTATTAGCAACAAGATTTGTAAAATCTGGTATTATTTTTTTACTATTTTGAACTTTTATAATCCCTACATTTTGTGGTTTACTCATTTTTAAAGATATCTTTGTTGTATTTTCATCATATTGTACTGTATAGTTTCCATTTTCATCTACAACAGTATCTTTGTTTATTTGAGCTACTTCATTTCCTTCTTGATTTAATACTTTTAATGTTCCATTTTCTCCTAAAACATTTTGTACATTATTTACATTAAATGTACTTGTTTTATATACATTTTTATTTTCTTCAAAATCATTTGTTATATCAAAAGTTAATTCGTCTGAAATTTCTTTTTGACTAACAATAATTTCAAAGTTTTCATTATAATTTGTTTCATATTCTGTATTTTCAAAAGCATTTGATTTTATATATCCATTATAAATAGGAGTTGTTACTATATTATTATTTACTAATCCAGATATATTACCTTCAACTTCAAAATCTCTTGAAATATCTGTTTTTACTTTTATATCTTCTTCAGAATATAATTTATTTTGAACTAAACCTGATACAGTTAAAGTCCTTGCTTCATTTTCTGCATAACAATTTGAACTATAATTTAAAATTAATTTATAGTTATCTTTGGCACCAGCTTTTTGTTCCATATAAATATTTCCATCTTCATCTGGATTATTATTTGTTACAATTTTTATTATACCTGTAGAAGAATCATATTCTTTTACAAAATCTTTTCCTTGGTTACTTCCATTTGTTAACAATGTACTACATGGGATTACTTCTACACTTTCTGGGAATTCCCCATTAATTTGAGGTGCATTAATCAATACCCCTGAAGCTGTCAGTGGCACATATTCCTCTCCTTCATTAAATTGAATTCCATTTTTAACATCTAATTGTACTAAAGTTCCTTTTTTGCTTTCAACATCGTAATTAACGTATTTTTCTAGATTGACTTCTACTAATCCATTAATCTTTGATACGTCTATTCCATTACTTGATGCATTAGTACTAGAAAATGACATTAATGCAAATCCACTAGATACAAGCATTGTTAACACAATAAGCATTGCAACTAATTTTGATTTTAATTGATTTCCTTTCATTTTTGTTTCCTCCTACTTATTTTTTAAGCATTTACACTTGATTTTATATTATTATTTTGAAAAAAATTAATCAACCCCTCTATATTACTATAATAGTAAATATTACAAGCATCATTCAAAATCCCTTTACGGAAGCTATTTTTCTAATTTTTTGTAATCTTATTTTAAGTTTATATTACTTTTTTGTAATATTTCTAAATTTTGAAACTGAATTTTTTCAATTTTTCTCTTTTTGCCTTATTTCCCTAAGAAAAAAGAAAGTAGAATTTAATTTCTACTTTCTTTTAAATTTTATCTTAAAACCTTTTTTCTGATAAATATTATTCCAATTCCTATTACTAATAATCCAACTATTGATGATATTGCAATTATAATCATATCTGAATTATCTTTATTTTCACCAGTAGGTGGTATTACTTTAACTTCTTCACCTTGATCATACAATGTTGTATATGTTTCATATGATTTATGACCAAATGTTGATGTTTTATCAATATTAAGTATTTCAGCTTGGTTTTGTAATAATACATCACTATTTAATGAAGTTACAGGTATTGAACCTTTGATTGTAACTGCTTTAGCATAACCTGCAGCTAACTCTGCACCTTCTAAGCATTTTAATTCTAAGATTTTATTTTGACTTAATTTATTTGTTCTTGCTTTTTCTTCAGTATCAATTTTTTCATCACACCATTGTGAGAATATTCCTCTTATTGTTTGTTCATCTGTTGCCCATTCATATGTTAAAATCTTTGAAGAATCTTTACCAATTGTTTCTATAAGTTTTTGATAAGCTTTTTCAATAACTGTTGTATATGTTTTATTATCTTGGTATTCTACTCCTGTAGTTTCAGCAACTTTCTTATAATAATCTTTATCTTCAATCAAATAATCATCAGCTGATATTACATTTCCGTTATCCTCTTTAATATCACTTATAACAAATGCTGAGCTTGCATAATCCATTACACCTGTCGCTTGTAATTTTACAGGTGATTCGCCTGCAACACCTTTTGTTCCATATTTATAATATTCTGATAATCCACTTTCATTTTTTTTGAAGTAATCTTGTTCACTTCTGTTTTCAACTTTTATTTCATAAGTTGCTTCAACTTTAGCTGGTAAATATTCTTTGTCTAATTCAGTTTTTACTTGTCCATATGGATTTAGTGCTTGTCCTTTTGGAATATAAACTGTAAAGTTCATTTTCTCTGCTGTTAATTTTCCATTTTCAATATCTGATTCATCAATAACAGTTCCATAATCATCCATTACTTTTATGTGTGATATATTTTTAGTTATTTTCATAGATTGTCTTGGTCTTTCAATTATACCAAAATTAATATTTTTTACTTCATATTTTACTTTATTTTTATCTCTCAACAACATTTCTACTTCAACATCTTGAATTGCCTTTGAAGTCATAGTTTCTACTGCTTCAGCACTATTTTGTAGCATATCTTTATATCTAGTAGTACTATTCTTATCAATATTCATTCTTGTTTCTTCGTCATCAATAGCTACTGAATAAGCTTTATTAGGATCTATATTTTGATACCAGTTTATTTTATCAGTTGGATTAAATCCTTTGTTGATAATTGTTGATTTATAATACAATGGATTATATGTTTTATTTCCCCATTTATATGTTAAAGTATATGTTCCTACAGGAAAATCACTAAATGTATATTTTCCTGCATCATCTGTACGAACAGTAAATTTATTTCCATTTTTTGTATCCTCTAATATAACTTCAGCACCTGCTATTCCTTGTTCTTTAGAGGAATTAAATATACCGTCACCTAATCTTTCTTTACCTGTTCCTGTTATTCCATCAATATCTTCATCTAAAAATACTGTTCCTTGTAACTTTCTTGGAGTGGCTTCTGTAATTTTTAATCCAGGTGCGCCATCAACATCATCTTCTCTTCTAGCATCGTGATTTTTGTATGTTTTCTTATAGTTATTTGGCACAGAGTCGATATCAAATCCACCATAAAATTCAGTATAACCATCATTACTATATGTTGAATAATTTGATATTTCAGCTGTATTATGTAGTTCTAAATCTGTATCAAACATATCCAAGCTTATAGGATTTACATAGAAATCTACATATATATATTTAGCATTACCTTCAGGTGATTTTGAATTTGGTATTCTTAAATTTAATCCATCTATTGTAACATGTTTTTCAACAGTATTAGTAGAATCTGTTAAATTTTTGATTTTTGCACCTTTTTGAGTTTTAGTTCCTGTATAAACTGCATCAATCTTATATCTTGATGAATAATAATCTTCTAATTTTGTAACTTTATTATATAATACAGGGCTATTATTTATAACAGCAATTCTATATGTTACTTTCATAGTAAAATTATTATGTCCTGCATCTTGAACATCTGCTCTATATACTGGTGCAAGATACTTATCATCTTCTCTTAACATCATGTTTCTTTCGAATGCAGCACCAATTGTTGTTAATTCTTCCCCATCTTTTTTACCATATACATATGTATATGCTTTTCCGTCCATTGTTATTTCAGCACTATATACATCTTTTCTAAGTGATAAGTCTGGTCTAGATCTTACATATACACCTAAATTTATATTAGTAATTTCAGTTACATTATTTGATTTATTACTTAATGAATTATATCTATTTTTCAATGTAGCTGCAGCTGTATATGCATTTATCTTCATTGTATCATTTTCTTTAACATTTACATATTCTTCAGAAAACTCATATTCAATTTTCTTATCTCTAATTTTTTGTTCAGAATCCCCTGTAACTGTACCAAAATCGGTATTCAATTCAGTTCTCTCGTCTGGTATTTCTGCTGCAAGAGATGATGTACCTTCATCAATACTTCCTTTATTTAATAAAACATTTGTATAATCTAAACCATTATATCTAAATATAATCTTAGATTTTCCTAGTTCTTCTAATAAATATTGATTATATTTTTCATTAAATAAAGCTTCATATACTTTACATAGATTTTCATGATATGTATCCTCATCATGAATTCTTGTAATTAATTCATTTATTCTATTTGTATATTTTGATATTGCTTCATTATCAATTATAGTTCTACGTCTTACTAACTCTGGATTTGGATATTGTGAAACAGCTTTAAGATCAGCTTTATAGTATTCAATGTATTCATTATATCTTGCTATTTCATCTGTATAATCCCTTGCTTCGAAGTTATCAGCTTCTTCTTTAGCCTTCTTTACCTCTTTATCATTATTTACTTTTTTAATTACATCTGTTAAATCAAAATTCAAAGTATATGTGCCATTTGCTTTTGTTGCAGTAGTTGCAACTGTTTTACTATCTTGTACAAGTGAAACCGGAACCCCTGCAAATAATTGATCATTTGATCCATAAATATCATCTCTAACATTTCTATCTTTAAGTTCTGTAGGTATATCTTTCCATACTTTTCCAGATACTTTTAATTGTTTCGTAACTGTTACTGGTGGATATTTTCTAGTTTTAGGTTTAACATTTTCCATAGGAAATTCTTTTATACCATTTTCTATATGTATTGATTCATACATAGAAGTTATTTTTTTAGTTTTAGAATCTCTGCTTACTAATAATGAGCGATCATCTCCATATTCTGGTAATTCATATCCTGTATTACCTGTATTTATTTCTATTACTTTATATGTAGCTTCTGGAACATCTTCTAATAATATAATTCCATCATCACCTTCAACTTTAGCAGTTGTAAATAAATATTGAGTATCACTAAATGTAAATGTTCCATCATTTTGTTTCTTTAGATATTTGCCAGTTTCTGTATTTTGTATTGCAAACTTAATTCCATTAATTCCTTTTCCTGTCTTGTAATCTGTCTTCTTAACTTTCAATTTTACATCTTTACTGTTCGCAAAAGTTTCAGCACTTGAACCACAAGCTATACTATAATATTTTAAATTATATAAACTTTCAGTATCTCTATTCTTTCCTGTAAATTTATTATAAACTTGTGCTATATAATTTTTTAAATATTTTTTTCCATCACTAACTGATGTACCGCCAATTTTCTTATTTTGTTTAATTGCTTGAATTGCATCAATCATGCTAATTGCAGAGTTTTGGTGTCTCTTATACAAATATTTTTCACTACTATCAACTGTTACTACAACATAACTTTGATTTTCTTCTATTACATATTCTATAACATCATATATTTCATCATATGTCGTAACTTTTGATTTTCCTAGTTTACTCATTAGTTCATTTGCTATAACTGCTGAATTAAGAGAATTGCCTTGAACTGCATCAACTATGTCTACAACATTTATTGTTGATGAATCACTAGATTTAGTATTCCATATCATAGTTGCCAATGCTTTTGTTAAATCTTTTAATTCCCAACCTTTATTTGCTTCTTCTTTTTGTACAGTTATAGTTTTTGAACTACTTGTACTAATATTATATCCATATGGTGCTTGTACTTCTACAACTTCATAAATTTCACGTACAGATGAAGTTATAGGAATATTTTTAATTTGAATATATCCATTTGAATTTGTTACAAATTCATCTGTAAGATTTGAAGTATCACTTGCATCATAAATACCATCACTTTTCTTTGTTGCTTTTAAGTATACTGGATTATTATTTCCGCCAATTACAGTAACAAATCTCATTTTTTCAATTTTAAATGTAGCACCAGATAATTTCTTTGTTTCATCTTTTTTATCTGTCTTATAAATAACTATATTACCATTTTGATCTTCAAGTGGATTTACTACAACATTACTATCATATCCTAAAGCTTTTGTAGCATACATAATATTATATGCATTTTCTCTTTTTCTTTTTTGTCCAGAATATTTACTATATACTTGTGCAAAATATTCTTCTAGAACAGTATTATTTCCTCCACTCTTTGCGTTAGCTGCTACATCATTCATAATTTGATTAATAGTATAATTATGATCTAATAAAGTAACAATAGTATTCTTTTTATTTGTTAATACATAATCAACTATAGTATCTATATCATTTTCATTTGTTAAATGTGAATCAGTTGCATTATCATTTAATAATAATGATTTTAAAATTGCATACCCTTCACTACTATATTTACTAGAATTCAAATTAACACTTGTAAACATTTGTTTAAATGCTCTTTTTATATTATCTTCATTTGAAAATCTATTATATGAATATACATATAAAGTCTTTGAACTTGTATCAATAAATTTATATCCTTCAGGCGCTTCTATTTCTTCTATAGAATAGTCTCCACCTTCCTCCATTCCTCTAACTTCAAAATATCCATTATCATTAGTTTCAAATATTGTTCCTGTTGCATTTGTACCTGTAACATTATATATGCCATTACTATCTTTTGTAGCTACTAAATATGATAAGTATGGTGTTTGAATTTTAAATTTTGCTCCTTTTAACTTCACAATCGAATTATCTTGAGAAACTTTATATACTCTTGCTCTACCACTCATTTTATTATATATAATTTGTGACGCATTTCCTATCATTCTCTCTGAATAAAAATAATGTAATCCAGTTTTAATTTTTGAATTAATTAACTTTTCATAAACATTTTCGATATATTTCTTTTTAGTATCTTCATTTTGATTTTTTATATTCTTTAACTTTATTGAAGTCAATCCAGAATACTCAATATTATAATCTGCAAATTTATTCGTTACAAAATTAATATTGAATATATTTTTTTCCTCTTTAGTCATTTTGTCATAACCTTTTTTTGCTTTTTCTTGGTTATAAGCTGCTTTTATTGTTTGTGCAGCATTAAAAATTTCATCATTATTACTATAATTTCTTCCTAATAAAGCATTTAAAATCTTATACATTTCTGGATACTCTCTATTATCATCTAGCATAGCTTTAATAGCATACCCTGTATTATTAGAATTATATATTTCTTCCAATTTTTTCTCAGAATATACATATACATCAACTTCATTTTCTTCTTTCAAATAACCTGCTGGCTTCTCAATTTCTGTTATATGATAATTTCCTTCTTCTAAACCTGTCAATCTAAATATGCCATGTCCATTGTCAGTATAAAATTTAGTAGCCTCATCTAATTTGTTTACATATCCAGTAAATTTAAATACATTTGCATTTCCGCTTGATGTCTCTTTTTGTGCTTTAACGTATTTTCTTGTTTTAGAATTTTGAACAACAAATTTAGCTCCTCCAAGCAGTTCTTTAGTATATTCATCTTCTTTGATTATAGAAAGAATACCTGTTGATTCTTCTTCATCCTCTTCACCTGTAACTACTAATTCTAATTTATCTTCTTTAAGTTTTAAATCCCCTCTATACACAATAAGGTTTTGTCCATTAGTAGTATAGCCACCATGTCTAAAGAAAAATGTCCTTGCTCTTATTACTTGTATACTTTTGGTTATAGTAATTTTAAATTTTAGTCCATTAATATCTTCTATATTATTTATAACCACATAAAATTTACTTCCGTCACAAGGTATTTGATTATATGCTTGATATAAACTTCCACCTTTAGTAGATGAAAATCCCAATATCTGCGTTGTAGCCCCATTAACTGTAGCAACAACTTTAGAAATATTATCTTTTCCATTTTCATCTTTTGAAGCATTTATACCAAATGGTCCTAAATATATTTTTCCATTTACTTTGTTTACTCCTTTAGCTTCATTCAATTTTGCTTCAGCAAAATTATAATTACGCAATCTATTTGCATATTCTACCATATTAGCATCTTCTGTAAATCCAAAATTATCATCAATTTTAATATATGGTGAAATAGCCATTGATTTTACTTTATTTAAATAATTTCCTATAGTCTGTCCATTATAAAATGCTTGATAATTGTAAGTTTGACCTTGTGTCTCTTTTGCTATAACAGCCCATTTAGCTAAAGCATATCCAGCATTATTGTCAATATACCTATTCTTATAGCTTGATACCGTTCCTGAATTATTATATATATATATATCAGATGTTCCAGGAGGAGTATTGTCATCCATATCAGTATCCCATATAGTTTCTATTCTATAAGTTGGTTGATTCTGATTATATCCAGGAATAGCCTGAGATGTACCATGTCCTATACAAAAACAATTATTTTGTTCTATAGAAGCTCCCCATTCGCCAAAAGATCCAACATTCATATATACTGATTTTCCAATCAAATTACTAGAACTCATATCTAAAGACGAATCATAATTATAAAATTTATCATAGTCATTTCTTGCTGCCCATCCAAAATCAAATTCAGTAATGTATCCATTTCCTGTAAAATCATAACTACCAGTTAATAATCCTGCTTTTACTTGAGTTACTATTGCTAATATTATTCCTATTAAAAATATTAGGCAAAAAATAATTTTATATTTTATAGAATAGTCTTGCTTATTCTTTTTCATTTTCCCCCTCCTTTCTTTTCTTTAGTATAATCGCGATTGCAATTAATATTGCAATTGATAAAATAATTGTTACACTAATTAATACTTCACCAGTTCTAATTGATATAATTACTTCTGCTGTACTCATATCATCTTCTTTTTGTACTCCATTATCTGGAGTTGAATCTATATCTTTAATTTCGTATTCATTAGTTGCTTTTCCAATTTCTGCTGTATTTATTACTGTTCCAGTATTATTTTCATTCATTGTTTTAGTTAATGTTAATTTTAATGTTTTTACTGTTCCTGGCTTTAATTCTTCATTTTCTAAAGTAGTATTATGTAGGTTTCCATCACTTTCTAATACCCATCCAGTATTTGAATTTTGATCAAACACTAAATCTTTTGGCATATAATCAATAATGTCTCCAGCATATCCAGATATTTCACCTTCATTAGCAATATTTAATGTATATTCTATTGTTACTACTGAATTTGCCAATTGTTTTCTATCTATCTCTACTTTAGCTAATTGTGCTTTCGAAAATTCTTTAACAATAGTTCCTTGAGCATTTTGTACAATAATTTTACTTACATATTTTTCTAAAGACATATCAAATATTTCATTTTCAATTAATCCCATATCAATATTTTCGTAATTATTGTCTTCTACTGTAATTTTATTAGTTACTCCGACTTTCTTCGTTTCTGTTCCTATTCCCGCTTCTTTGATTATCATATCTGAATTTTCGCTTTCATCTATTCCTTCTTTTTGATAATCTGTTATTCTATATTTATTTGTATCAAAATCACAAACAACTACATATTCACCTTTTTCAATTCCTTCTAATTTATAAGTTCCATCATCAGATGTGATAACAGCAATTTTTTCATCTTTATCATTTTTAATAACATCTCCTGTTTTTGCATCTACTAATAAAACTTTTACTTTTGCAATACCTTTTTCGTTATTGTCTCGTTGTCCATTTTTATTTTGATCTAACCAGACCTTTCCTGTTATCGTTCTCTTCTCTTTATTATTTTCATCATCTTTATTTTCACCATTTCCATTTGGATCATCATTCAAATTTTCATTTTCTTCATTATTATGTTCTCTCTCATCATCAGTAGATATTGGTTTGATAGTATCGTTTTCATTTGTTTCTTCTTGAATCACATCTATATCTTTTTCTTCTACTTCATCTTCTTTTGTAATGCTTTCATTTATATAATCCGGATTTTCTCCCAAATCTACTTCCCATTTAATTTCATTTGATTCTTTACTTAACCCTGGTCCATTAACTAAAAATAAATTTTTAGGTGTTCTAGTTCTAACATCACTTATTCTAAAAATCGTCTTTATAAAAACCTCTATTGACTCTTGAGTTTTTAATTCTCTTTCAATAGAAATATCTTGTAAACTTTTATCAAATTCATATTGGATTTTTTCTCCATTTTTAACAATATATACTTCGTCTACTTTATATCCATGTGGTAACATATCTGTTATTGTTGCGACAAAATCTGTTACACCTGTATTAGTTATTTTTGCTCTAAAAGTTATTTCTTTTCCATCATCATCTTCTGTTAACACTGTATTTTCTTCTAATGAAGTAGTTTGTTCAATAGTAGCATCAGCTTTTAACTGAAGTACTTCTTTTCTTATTTCATTAGAAATATATCTTTTTTCTGGAGCACTCTCTAAATATGCTTCATAATAGATATCAATCGGAATATTACCACTAGTTACAGGAATATCAGTAAACATTATTGGAAAACCAATATTAACAGTTTCTCCTTCATGTTCTCCATTTTTTCCTGTCATATTAGGTATTTTAAATTTTATAATATTAGTATCTTTATCATAATTTACTAAATCCCAATTTAAATCTGGATATATTTCTTTTGCTTCATTTAAATCATTAATATTTACATTACTTCCTTCAGGTAATTTCATTTCAACTATTACATTTTGTAAATCACTATTAAATATGTTTTTTAATATTAATACTACTGGTATATAATCATCAGTTGTAATCGGAAGATCTTCTGATTGATTATTTCTAATTAATAATTTTAATCTTGAGCTTTCTATGTTGTTTGATATTGTTGATATTTGTTTAGTATCTATTCCAGATGCTTCTACTGTTAAAGTACCTTGTGTTGTTTCATTTTCTCCTTCTATTTCTTTTACAGAAAATTCATATTCAAATGTTTTTTCTTCTCCTGCACCTAATCTTTCTAATTCAAATTCTAATTTTTCTACTGATTCATCTTCATCAATATATGTATTATATGGTATACCATTTGTTACGCCAAATACATTTTCTTCTTTCTTTTCAACAAAGAATATCGCATTTGTATGTCTTGCTGTTAATTTTAAGTTTTCAATATCTTCTTGTGAATTGTTTTTAACTGTAACTTCATATCTAATTGTTTGTCCTTCTTTTACTGTATCACCATCATTTAATTCATTTAATGCAGATATAGCTTTAACATCTAATTTTACCCCTTCACTAACACTATAAATATTAGATGTTTTATTACTATTTCTTGCTATTCTTTTTAATTGATTTGTTAATGTCTTTTCTTCTGTTGCTAATTTGAATACTGAAGAAATTTTATTATTTATATCATCATATTTATAATTAAATTGATATCCCGCATTTGCTATTTCGTTATATTCTAAGTTTTCTGGCACATTAAAGTTATAAGCAAATCCCATAATTTGTCCACTTTTTAATTGTCCATTTGGAAGTATAATTTTATAAGCTTTAGCACCTTCGTAATTTTCTGTCCAATTTTTACTATTTACTTCTTCTTCAACATTTGTACTATAAAGTACTTTTGCACCTTCTAAACCACTTATTTGTATAGGAGAAGTTATTTCTCCTTCATATGTTGTTTTTAATTTTCCTAATATAAATGCATTAGTTACATTTTTGTCGTAATTATTTATAACTGCCATATTTACTCTTACATTTCTAGATTCAGCATCCATATCAAGAGTACCTTCAGCTAGTTCATTACTCATTGTTTCAATAGTCTCTCCAGCTTCGTTATAACCTTTTACTTGTGTATATGTTAATATTCCTTCTTTTGAAACAATTTTTATATCTGCTTTTTTCTCATATGTTTGGTAATTTTTATTTTCGTTTGAATATGTCATACTAATTTGTTTAGTCATTTTTGGAGTCAATTTATTTAGTCTAATATTACCACTTATTTCAATTACTAATCCTTCAACTGCATTGTTTCCATAGTTTGCTTGTTCACCCTCAAAAGTAAACATTATACATTTTGTTCCATCAGCATTTACTTGTAATTTAGGTTCATTTGTTAATCTAAATCCTTCTGCATATAATTCATTATGCACAAAATTAAATTCTTCTACTTCTCTTGGTAATGTTACTACTATTTGTGGATTTTTGTATAAATCATATTTGTTTGAAGAAGTATTTAATGTTACATACATTTTTACATTATTATTTTCTTGATTAATTGTGGAAATTACATCATTTTCAATTGTTAATTTAGCAGATGGTTCTACTGTATCTAACAATTGTGTTTGTGTTCTTACTTCTTGATCTTGCACTTTTACATTTGTTTCGATTTTAGCAATTTGTTTTAATTCTTCTTTGCTATATGAAGTATTTCCAGCTACTACTTTATCAACTAATATATCTAGTACACCTTCATTGATTACTTTACTTGTCGTTAATTTTAATTCACTAAATCTAGAATTATTTTCATCTATTCCAAATACGATATATCCATTTTCATTTGCTTCTTGATTAGCATTAATTCTATATGTTACTCCATCACATATTAAATCAATGTGTCCATTATTTCCTAAAACATTATTTATATTTTCTTTGCTTAATGATATATTTTTGAAATATGTAGAATTATTTGTTTCTAGCTTTTTACCGTCTCCTCTAATAAAATCTTCACCATTTTGTTCAAAGTTTATTACTTGTTCATTTGCAACATTTGAAACTTCAATGCTATATTTTTGGCTATATAATGTTTCATTGGCTTTTGCATAATACATATAACCTTTATATTGTTCTTTTGTTCCTTCAGCTTCTGTTGTTATTATTTCTCCTTTTATTCTTAATTCTTGTGCTTTATCATTTTTATTATCTGCTTTTTCTACTAATTCTTCGCTATTATAAAATTTTGTGCTAACTAAAGTATTTAATAAAATACTTGTTTTTGGTTGTTCTTCTTCAAGTATATAAATCACTTTGTATATATCTTTTCCTTCATCCCATAATACTTTTCCTGTAGATACATCATTCATTGTTGTTATTACTATTTTTCTATTTGTTTCATCCTTTGTTACTTTACTTCCATCTAATTTTTTTCCATTTTTCAAAACTACAATTTCACTTGGAAATTTATCATTTTCTCCACCATATGTTATTTCAACTTTTTCAGATTGTTTTGGTAAAATATTATTTACAGTTGTAGCTGTTACTTTTTGCTCAATTAAGTATTTTCCTTCACTGATTTCCACATATTTTTCAATTTGTGTGGATAAAGTTGTTTCAGCTTTGGCTTCCCAACCTAATTTAATGTTTTTTTGTATATTTAGATTTGAACTGTTCTCGCCTTCTACATATGTACCAGCTAATTCAACTGTTGTATCTCTATTAAAATAATTTTCATCAATCATTGATTGTTGTTCAAAAGTAATTGGAACTTTAACTTTTATATTATTTCCATATTGGACATTTGCATTAAATTCAATAGTTTTTGTACTGTCATTTACAGTTACATATTTACTATCTGCTTTTCCCATCTTGAAGTTTGAGTTTTTCAACTGTATTTTAGCATCATTTAATGAACCTTTACTAACTTTTAAGTTAATATAAAGATTTCCTGTTTGACCAATATTTAATTTTCCTTCATAATCATTTTCAGTATTTATTGTTGCATTAAATTCTACTGAATTTTCTTCAGCATTTTCCCCTGCAGCATATGCAATTAACATTCCTGTGTGTAAAAAATTGATTAATGTCATACTTGCAATAATCATTAACACCAATAATACTTTTAAAATTTTCCCTTTCATTTGTTGGTTCCTCCTACTTTTTCTTTTGACATTTTTACTTAATTTTATCTTATTATTATATATAAATTAATTCAATATAGCTTTTTATATATATAAGTAAATATTACAAAAAGTGTCCCAAATACCTTTACGGAAAGTATTTGAAACACTTTTTACTAACTATACTTTAAATTTACATTACATTTTTGTAATATTAAGATTTATTTTTTAATATTTTCACATATATTTTTCCTTAATTACTTGTTTCCCTAAGAATATTTTATCTTTTTAGTAAAAAAACAACAAAACATAAAGAGCAGGTATAACCTGCTCTTTATGAAAGTTCTATATAAAATTTATTATAAGTCTAATCTATTAATTCTAAGTTTATTTATTATTTAAAACTTTTTTCTTTATTACAATAACTCCTGCTCCTAATACTGCAATTGCTGCTATACTACTAATTATTATAACTGTATAATCTCTGTTTTCACCAGTAGGTTTTGTTACTGTAACTGTTTCTGCTACTGCAAATAATGTACTATTTGCTAAGTCTGGTTTTCTTGCTGTTTTGAATTTTGTTGATGGTCCTGTTGCATTTCCTTCATCATCTACAGGTGTTCCACCAATTACTATATTAGTAATTTCTGCATTATTATCTATAGCAATTTCACCACTTAATGTTAATGGTTTTAAAACATAGATTGTTTCAGATGTTGTAGCGTCTAATGGACTTATTTCTCTTGTTAGATTATCTTTTAAGTATTCCATAACTGTTCTATCTTTTACTACTGCTGAATTCATTTCTCTTACTCTATCTAAATCAACTATTTCCCATTTGTCATCTTCTTTATTAGGGTCAAGTTCTGCACCTTTTAGATAATCAAATATCTTAGTTGCTTGTAATGTGATTATATTACCTTTTTCTTCACCATATAAGTAATATTCTTTTGAGTCATAATCAATTTCACTTATATTTGTAATTATGATATTATAACCTACATTAGCTTTTGAATCTTGTATTAAATCATCATCCATTTCAACTTTATAGAATCCAAGATCCCTTCCACCTGTTATATATTTTAATTCTTGTCCAGCAGCTCCTTCAAGTTTTCCTTCATCATTTACAATTGCATCTACTAATGTTGAACCATCTGGTGTTGTTACTTTAACTGAATTAACTTTTTTGTCTATTCTTAATGCTTGTCTAGCTCTTTCTATAATACCGAAATCCATTGTTGAAACATCACATCTTACGAATTTATCTCCTTCAGATATTGTTATGATGTTATCACCTGGTGTTCCAGCACCATATTCTATACCTATACCGAAAGTTTCTGTTGAAGATTCCATTTTTGTTAAATCACTATATACTGATGTATCTCCACTGTCAATTGCAAGTCTTAAATCATAATTGTCCATTGCATCAGAATATCTGTTATCATTTTTATACCAATCCATCTTGCTTGTATCTCTTGGGATATAAATTGTTCCTTTGTAATCATTTACGTCATATTTACCTTCAGAATTTTTACCCCATACATACATTAATTTATAATATCCTGGTACATATCCAGATACCGTGAATTTACCATCTGCAGTTGTTTTTCCTGTTGCATCATATGTTTTTCCGTCTTCTTTAACATTTCCTTCTTTGTCAGTTTCAATAAGTTTTACTGCTACGTCTGAAACTGTTGTTTCACCTTCATCATATGCTCCATTACCTTTTCTTACACTTCCAGCACCTTCTGAAATTGCATTATCTTCAAATACAACACCTGACATTGTTCTGTCATCTTTTGGATCTAATTTTAATCCTGGTGCATTATCTGTATCATCTTCAAATTCAGCTGGTAGTTCTGGATTAGCATTATTTGGTATTGAGTGTTCGTCAAATGATGCATATAATTTTCCATCTTGTTTTACTGTGTATGATGAAACTTCTACAACATTGTCTAAGATTTCACCATTTTCAAGAATTGATCCAATTTGTTCTTTTGATAAATCAAATTTTACATATATTTCTTTTGAATTTCCTTCAGCTGTTCTAGGAATTTCCATATCTGTTTTTATTTCTGCTTTTGCATATTTAGTAGTTGGACTACCTAATCTTTGTAATGCTGGTAACTCTCTAACTTCTAAGTTATCACTAATTGTACCTGTTGCTTCGTCATATTTTGTTCCAACTTCCATATTTGTAAATCTAATATCATGTGAATCTACTATTTTATTTATTTTTGTTACTAATGATCTATTTGCACTATTATTTATTAATGTGATTTTGTATACTACAGATACTTTTAATTCTTTACTCTTATCATCAGATTCATATCTATAATCTGATCTATATACTGGAGTTAAGTATGGGTTCATTCCATTTAATAACATATTTCTCTTGAATGATACTCCTACATTGAAGTCTTCAGCACTTTTTTCATAGAATTCTTGAGATTTCTTACCATATGTATAAATATGATTAAATCCATTTATTGAAAGTTTTGCACTATGAACATCTTTTACAACCATTACTGCTGATTGTGATCTTGGATATAATCCTAAGTCAACATCTGTAATTTCTTTAACTGGTTCTGTACCTGTTGTTGTTGATGCTGCTAATTTTGCATATGCTTTATTTAAGTAATTTTCATCTGTTACAGCTGTTATTGTGAAATCACCTAATGTTGAAAGATTTACTAATCTATTTTCATCATCAATCTTAGTTCTTCTATCACAAATATTATTTGAGTATACATTATTTCCTTCTTTAGTATAAGTTAATTTAACTCCATTTAATATTTGTCCTTCACCTGTAAGTTCTGTAAATATATCATTAAATGCTTGTCTAGCTTTTTCAGATGCTTTTGATGTTCTTGTTAAATCTTTTTCATTTTCTGGTGTTACAACATTTTGATATGTAACTCCATCATATGTAAATTCTACATAGTAATTTTCCAATAAGTTTTTATCTGTTCCATCTTCTTGTTCTTCTATATATTTTACTTTTTCAAATCTATATTTTCCACCGTCTTTAGTTACTGTTTCCTTAATTACTTCGCCTGTTGTTCTATCAATTAATTTAACAGTAATTCCATTTATTAATCTGTCTCTATCTTGGTCATATAAATTGTTTAGAACATTATCATTTTTTCTTTGTTCTGGAACATCTTCCCAAACTTTCCCTGATATATTTATATTAACTTGTTTGTTTTTAGCTGTAAATTTAAATTCATTATTTTCATTAGCTACAACTTGTGCTGTTCCTTTATATAAACCTAATCCACCAGTATTTCCACCAGCAATTCTTATAGGTTTTAATTCTTCATATACATCTTCATATGAACCTAAATTTGTTTCATATACTAAATAGTCACCAACTGGTACTCTATTTATTTTTGCTGTAAGACCAGTTTCACCTGTTACAAATTCTGTTGCTTCATCAAATACAGTTGTTGTTCCAGTTACTTCATTTTTATCATTTACAACAACCCATCCTTCTTTATCTTTAATTGTACTGAATAATTTGAATCCTATTCCAGGTACTGGTAGACTTGTATCTTTATCAATTTTTTCTAATACTAATGTTGTAAAGTCTCTTATATTTGTTGCTATAACTGGTACTACTGCACCACTTGTTATATCAAAATAATCTTTTTTGTCTTCTTCGTTACTTACTAATTTTCCATTAGTTTTTACTTTTTCTTTGTTACCTTTTTCAGGCATTTCAATTTCTGGTAATTCATAATAGATTTTCAATTCATCTGGTATAGATGTTTCGTAAATTTTATATCTACCTACAGGTAAATTTTTAATAACTTTTGTTTTACCTTCAGCATCAGTTTTAAATTCATTTGCTTTTGCTGTTTTGAAATCTACATATTCAATTTTACCTTCTTTGTTTTCAATTATATATGCTTGTTTATTTACGCTCCAAACCATGAATCCAATATTTTCAAGTTTTAAATTACTATCTTTAATACTATCTTTTTTCAAGATTTGAATTGTTCCATATTTAGGAACTTCTAATTCAACTTCTGGTTTTGCAGGTGTACTATCTGCTTTATATATAAAGAAGTTTTGTGAAGCACCACCACTAACGATTAAGAATCTTGATCTTAATTGGCTAACTGTTTCGCTTCCTTTAACTTTAATTTTACTAAATTCTTCAACTTCTTCATTTATTACAATATAGAATTCTTGGTTATCTGCAATATTATCTAATGTTTTTACATGTTCTAAGTCTGTTGTCATTCCTGTTGCATGTATTGAACCATTTATTGTTATATCTTCTATAGTACAATCTCCAGTTATACCTAATCTATATGGACCTACAAAGTATTTTCCATCTCCAGAAGGAATTACTGATACATTGTCTTTTTCTTCTTGTGTTGGATTATATGTTATGTTTCCAGCTGTCATACTTCCTTGTTTTGACATCTTTTCAGCTTCTACAATTGCTTCTTGTAATTTAGCTGAACTTGATCCATAACCATATGAAACTGGTACTAAATAACTAGATAATCCTGCATTTCTCATTTGATTATTATATGTTGTATTTAAGAATATTGCACTCATAGCTACTTTATATGAGTTTGCCATATAATTTCCATATACTCCAGCTTCATTTCTACCTTTATCAGCTAAATATGCTAACATTAAGTATGGTCTAACATTTGGATTTGAGAAAGAATATTCTTTCTCGAATCCACCTTCACCATATACTTTTACAGTATTTGCTGTTGTATTATTATTAATATCTATGATATTTACTACTTTATATGTTCCTGCATAATATGTATGTGGGTCAACACAATATCCACCTGGTTTATCTGTAGGAATGTTAGTTCCTGCAGTAACACCTCTTCCAACTTCTGAAGAAGGGTCAAATTCATACCATGAATCATCATAAGTACAATTAATAAGGTCACCTACTGTTCCAGCTTCATTAACTGTTGAAGCTGTTGTCATACTTGATAGTAAACCTACTATTAATACAAGTATGATACCTACTATAGTTAGATTTTTTATACTTTTAAATATATCTATCTTACTCATGGCTTGCCTCCTTTCTCTTCTTTATGAAGACTATTGTTCCTGCAGTGGCTATAACAACCATTGTTGTTATAACTCCTATTGTATATCCTACACCAGTTCTAATTGATACAATTAATTCTGCTGTACTCATATCGTCTTCTCCTTGTGCTGTATTTCCAGCTTTTGAATCTTTATCTGGTATTAAGTAATCATTGCTTGATTTTGCAATTTCTGCTTTATTTGATGTTAAACCAGTATTTGCTTCAGTCATTGTTTTAACTAATGTTAATGTAACTGCTACAGTTTGTCCTGGTTCAATTAATTCTTTAGATAATGCTGTTGAATGTAGATTTCCATCTGTTGATTTATACCAATCTTTGTTTATTTCTGAATTAAATGTTAAGTCTCTTGGCATATAATCTACTAATTCATTTGCATAACCTGCAATTTCACCTTCGTTTTTAACTTCTATTGTATATTCTACAAGTACTGTAGATCCTGCTAATGTTTTGCTGTCAATTTCAAGTTTTGCTAATTGTTCTTTATTATATTGTTTTACTTGTGTTCCAGTTGAATTTTGTACTGTTACTTTAGTAATTGATTTATTTAAACTTAAATCAAATATTTCGTTTTCAATAAATCCAGCATCTATATTTTCAAGACTTTCTTTACTTATTTCTAATGTATCTGTTAATCCATATTTAATTCCATCTTCTTGAGCTATTTTACTTGTTATGATATCTGAATTTGTTTTTTCTGTTGCAGCTTTTGCTCTATATTCTGTATTTCTATATTTAACATTGTCATAAGCAAATACTACAATATATTTACCTTTTGGTATTTCTGTAAATTTATATTGTCCTTTAGCATCTGTTACAGATTCGATTTTATTTCCTTTAGAATCTTTAACAAATCCTTCTTCAGTATTAGCAAGTGATACTTTAATTCCTGGTAGCACTTTTTCTTTTTCATCTCTAATACCATCTTTATTTGCATCTATCCAAGCTGTACCAGAAATTGTAAATTTAGAATCTTTTTCACCTGGTATTGTTGGTACATCTGGATCATCTGGGTCATCCGGATCATTTGGTTTTACTGGTTTAATATTATTTTTTAGTTTATATGTAATTGAACTTGTTTTTACTTCTTGTGGTAATAATTCACCAGATATTGTTGCATAATTTGTTATTTCTTCTGAACCTGTTTTTGATTCATCAATTTCTGTTTCTACAACTAAGTCTATTTCTTCTCCTGGTTCTATTTCAATTACTGCTAAAATCATATTGTTTGTTACTTTTTCTATTTTTACTTGTTCATCATTTTTTGTATAGTATACATTTTTGATAACAGCTCCTTTTGGTACTGTATCTTTAAATGTAATTGTATCTTTACATTCAGAAGTATTTTTAATTTTAAATGTATAGTTTAATTTATCTCCTGTCTCTACTACTTCTTCATCAATATTTGCTGTTTGAGTTGCTTCTATTTTTGATTCAACTTTTTCTCTTATTCCAACTTTTACTTCATTAGAATAATATGTTTGTTGATTAACTGTTGCTGAATATTTTAATGCTTTTGTTGTTTTACTTGTTTCTACTGTTTTTAATGATACAACCATATCTTTTGTTGCACCAGCTGCTAGTTCATTTATATTAAATGTAACTGCAGTATTATCTTTTCTTATAATAGTAAAGTTTTTACTATTTCCAATTTCATATATTTCAAATACTTCGAATCCTTCTGGAATCGCCATATTTACTGTTATATTTTCTAATTTTCCATTAGAAGTATTTTTAACACTTAATGTATTTGCAAATACTTTACCAGCTTCTATTCCTTCTTCATTTGAAATATTATTTGAAAGTGTAAGTTTTAATGCTGCTGATTTTACGTCGTTTGCAGATTCTATTTTGATTTCTTCTACATCTTTTCCTGTAACTACTACTGTTGATTCAACTTTATTTGCATTTTCTTTAACTCTTGCTTGATATGTAAGTTTTATTTCTTTTCCTGCTTCTAAAGTTCCAATTTGTTTTTCAACAGTTGATTTTCCATCTGCTTCTTTTTCAAATGTAAAGCTAATTTCTTCATCTGGTTTTATTGTATTTGTTTGTTTATCTGTTTTATATTCAAATACATTTGTATTTGTATGTTCTGCTTCAAATTTTACATTTTCAATTGCATTTTCTGAAGTATTTTTAATTACATATGAATATCTTATTACTTGACCAGCTGTTAATTCATCATCTTTGGTAATTGTTTTATTTGCTGATGCTGCTGTCATTGTAACTGAAAGTCCATCTTCATTTACTACTGGTTCTACTGGTGTTGGGTCTGGATCTGGTTCAGAATCTGGTATTTCTAATCCTTTTACAGTTACTTTTTCTTTTAATTCATCAACTTTTTCCATACCATCAAGTGTATAAGCTATTTTATGTCCTGTTATTACTTGTGATACTTCTATTGTATAAGCAACTTCAAATTTTTCTGTTGCATTTAATTTTGTATTTTCACCAAGTACTATTTTATATTGTTTTGCATCTTCTATATCATCTGTCCATTCTTTTCCATCTTTAGAATATTTTATTGTTATAGAATTTGCATCAACTACTGTTTCTCCAATTGTTGCTTTAAAGCTATCTTTAATTGAATTTTCAAAATCTTCTTTAGATTTTTCTACAGTTGGCATATTTCCAATAAATGATAAATTTTCTATTACTTTACCATAATTGTTTATAGCTTGTGCTGAAATTGTTTCATCTGCAGTTTTTCCTTCAAATTCAGCATTTGCTGTAGCTGTTGTCATTAATCCATATGGTGCTTGAATTGATACTTTTATAGGTGTTTCAAATTCTTTTTCTGTGCTATTCTCGTTTGTATATTTCATTGTAATAACATCATCTTTAGATGTTGTTCCTTCTTTTAATGTTATTTCTGTATTAATTGTAACTTTAATACCTTCAATAAATTTGTTGTCATAACTTAATTGTTCACCATCTAATTTTACTAATATTACTTTTCTTCCTTCTTCTTCAACAACTTGTTGATCTGCTACATTTAATTTTTCTTCTGCATATAATGCTGAAACTGATTTAATTGTAACTTGATCTACATCTTCAGGTAATATTAATTTTAATGTTGGTGCTTTAAGCAAGTCTGTATCCATAGTACCTGTTTTTAATGTTGCTAAAAATTCAATGTCATTTGCTGTTGTTGTTGATAATATATTGTTATTATTCATAACTAATGTTGCTTCAGTTGTTGTTTCTTTTAATTCTGTTCTAGCTGTTGCTGTAGAAACTTCTTGATCTAAATCTGTAGATGCCTTTACTGTTGTTTCTATGGCATTTATCGATTTTAATGTTTCTTTATCATAACCTGCATTTCCTTGAATTGCTTTTGTTGCAAATATTTTAATCGTTCCTTCATTTTCAGCTGATATTAAGTCTAATTTTAAAATATGTGCATCATCTGTTTTAATAACGATATTTCCATCTTTATCAGCTTGTGTATTTGAATTTACAATTATATTTTTATCTACAATTTTTAAACTTCCTGTTGTTCCTAATACATTTACTAAATTTGCTTTATTAATTTTTAATTCTTTATAAACTGTTTTTCCATTTGTTATTTTTCTTTCTTGAGATTCAGTTGTAAAATTATCTTCAGCAAATTTAAATGTTGCAACTGTATCTGTATATGATAATTCTAAATCATATTTTTCTGTATATAATGTTTCTGCTGAATTAGCATACATATAACCTTTATATACTTCATTTGATAATGAAGTAGCTGTAACTGATGCTATAGTTCCTTGTGGCTTATTTGAAGCCATTTTCATTTCATTACTTGTTTTTGCCTCTCTATTATATACTTTTGTTGTTACTTGTGTTTTAAATTCTAATGGTTTTTCTAAATAATCAGTATTATCATATACATAAATCACTTTATATGTATCTCCTGATTTATCCCATAAAATACTATTACCATCTACGAAATTATTTGTAAATGATATTTTTTGATTTGCAAAATCATCATTTATTTTACTAATATCTAATTTTTCTCCATTTACTAATACTGTATAGCTTGGTGTTACATTTCCTACTTTTGGAACATTTATTGTTACAGTTTCAGATTCTTTTGGTAAGTATAATTTATCTAAAATAGAATTTATGCTTACTTGTACAATAGTTTTGTTATCAGCAGAAACTATTTTTTCTACAGTAGGAACCCAATTGTAACTTATACTACTTTCACTCCATGTTAATCTTGTTTTTATAGGATCACTTTTAATATCTTTTCCGTTTTCAGAGGAATTTATATAATGTCCTGAAAGGGTTATACTATTTTCCATTGAGAAATAAGAAAGGTCAATTCTTTGTGCCTCCTCAAATTTAACTGGTAGTTTTATCTCTACACTTCCAGCTTGTCCATCACTATATCCTATTTCATTCAATAAAATTTCATTTGTATCTGTGTTAATACCCTTAACATATTTGCTATCAACTTTATCTTTTTCTATCTTGAAATTGGCATTGTCAATCTTTATACTAGCATTTTGTAATTTACCAGCTTTGATTGCTAAGTTGATATATAAATCAGCTCCTTCTGAAACATATGCTGTTTTGTCTATAACTTTTGTTTCGTCTTGTTTAAAATATGCTTCAAAAACAATATTTCCTCCTTCAAGTTCTGATGATGCGCTTATAGCATATACTGTGTTTACTGCAGCAAAAATAAAATTAGTTGCTGTTAAACATAGTATTAAAACAAACGCAATTAGTTTTCGTAATAATTTTCCTTCCATAAATTTTTCCTCCTTAAAATTTATTACTTAATATAATAATATATTTTTTTATAAAGAAGTCAATATACTTTTTTTGATGCTACTGTATGCTTTTACGGAAGTATTTCTCCCGTTTTTTTGACATTTTGTTTAATTTTTTATGTCATTTATATTACACACAATTTGCATACTGACCCTAACTTATATTATACACTGTTTTTAGTCATTTTTCAACACTTTTGGAAAAATTTATTAACTTTTTATGTAAAACAGGTTTTATATTATTTTTATTTTATTAAATATCGTATTTTTTCATATTTTTTTATATTTTTTGAAACATTTATTACGTTTTCACATATAATTAATAATAAAACTTATGAGGTGATGATATTGGATAATAATTTTGATAATGAAACTATGAATAATATTAAAAATTTAGTAGATAATGGTAATATTTCAGAAGCAATTTCAAAAATTTCTCCTGAAATGATAGAAAATTTTTCTAAAATGATGAATTCTAATAACAACAATAACACCAATAATTCGAACAACTCTAATAATACTAATAATACTAATACTACTAATACATATAAAACAATTAATTATAATCAAAAAAACTATAATGCTAATAATAATAGTAATAATAGTAGCAACAAAGCTAATAACAACACTAATAATAAAAAAAATTTCGATTTTAGCCAAATTGATATGAATACAATTTTAAAAATGAAATCTGTTATGGAAAATATGAATAATTCAGATGATCCACGTTCAAATTTACTTTATTCGTTAAAGCCTTACTTAAGACAAACAAAACAAGAAAAATTAGATCAATATGTAAATTTATTGAATTTTTCTAAAGTAGCTGAAATATTAAAAAATGATAAAAAGGATGATGGTAATGCCTAATTATTTTCCTTTTGGTATGCCTTATTGGCATTTTCCATATTATAGAATTCCAAATAGACGCAAAAACAGTACTACTAATATTAATTCTAGTAGTACTGTTAATAATTGCAATTCAAATATTAATGCCAACACTAACATCAACGCTAGCGCTCATAATAATTCTTCTGATAATTTTTCTAAAAACAATTGCAATAATGAAAATAATACATCTTCTATTAACCTTTTAGGTTTCAAATTTTATTCTGATGATATATTAATTTTTTGCATTTTGTTTTTCTTGTATACTGAAGGAATAAAAGATGAAATGTTATTTATTTGTTTAATTCTACTTTTATTATCATAATCTAACATTATTCAATAACAATTTTATCATCATGTATATAAATATATGAGTTTTTGTGTAAAGGTTCTTCATCCCTATCTATTTCTTTTACTACATTTGCAATTCTTACTTGAACAGAATCAAATACTTCAGCAGCTATAATAGCTTGTTTATTTCCTTTTGCTCCAGCATGTGCTAATCCTCTTAGGTTTCCCAATACAATTATATTATCTAAAGCCATTATCTCAGCACCAGAATTGACGTCTCCCATTATTACTATGCTTCCTTCTACTTCCATTTTTTGTCCAGATCTTAATGAACCTCTATGGAATTTTGTTTCAGAAACAGCTATTTCTTGATTAAATGTTTTCTTTATTCCGGCTAATCCAAATGTTTTTGGTGTATCAAATTCAATATCAACATCAATTTCTTGTTTTATCATATCTTGTAACTCATCTATTTCTTTATTTTTCAAGATTTTACCAGAAACTCTTATTGGAGTTTTATCATCCTTATATAGCTTTCTTAATTCTGGTAATTTTTTCTTTAGACTATCAATAATATTTTCATAGCTAGCATCTTCTTGAATTCTCATAACTAGTTCATTCTTTTTTAAATTAATGTTAATACAATTTTTCATTTTAAACATCCTTTCTTTTTTATTGATTTATATTAAAGTTGAAATCTCTAATTTAGTATTTCCGTATATACTTGAGCAGATATATCTTCTTGTATATCTTGTGTATTCATTCCAAAATATTCTGCCATTATATCTCTTACAACTTCAGCAGTATAGTTTCCGTGTCCTCCATTTTCAACCATAACTACTATTGCAATTTCCGGATCATCAAATGGTGCATAGCCAACAAACCACGCATGGACTTTATTTCCTGGAGCTTCTGCAGATCCTGTTTTTCCACCAACTTTAATACTGAAATCTTTGAATATATTATATGCTGTTCCCCCAACTTCTTGTGTAACTGATTGCATTCCTCCTAAGACTATATTTAGATAATCTTTATTCAATTCTATGCCATCATCTTCTTCTGGTTCAATTCCTAACTTTTTATTAACATATTCATTTATTTCTTCTCTTGGGACTTCAGTACCATCTGCATTTATAATTGTTTTTACGATTGAAACATCAATTTTATTTCCGCCATTTGCTAAAGTACTAATATATTTTGCCATTTGAAGTGGTGAAAATTCATTTAGTCCTTGTCCTATTACTGCATTTAGCATATCCCCTGGAACCCAAGATTCTCCTAATTTTTCTTTTGCTTGTACGCTTGCTAAAACACCTTTAGTTTCTCCTCTAAGTTCTACACCTGTTTTATTTCCTAATCCAAAATATTTAGCAAATTTAACTAAGTTATCTATTCCCATTCTATTTCCAACTTCATAGAAATAATAGTTACATGAATTTTTTATTGCTCCCGATACATCTAACCAGCCATGACCTGTATGATAATCAGTATAATACCAGCATCTCCAATCTTGGTTTCCAAAATGATATATTCCTGTATCATTTATTTTATCATATGGTGATATTACTCCACTTTCCAATGCTGCTATTGCAGATACCATTTTGAATGTAGATCCTGGTGGATATGACATTTGCATTGCTTTATTTACAAGTGGTTTATTAGGATCATTATTGTATTTGTTCCAGTTAGCTGTACTTATTCCATCTATAAATAAGCTTGGATCATAATCTGGGTAACTCGCCATTGCTAATATTTCTCCTGTTTTTACATTCATAACAACAGCACTACCAGCTTGCGCATCATATGTTTTTCCAAAACCGCCACTTGCTATTTTTTGTATATTAGTTGCTAATGCATTTTCAACTATTTTTTGTAAGTTAGCATCGATTGTTAGTACTACATTTGAGCCTGCTATAGCATCTTGTGTAACATATTCTCCTGATGCAGTACCATCTACACCCATATCTATTTGTTTAATTCCGTTTGTACCTTTTAAATAATCTTCAAATACATATTCAATTCCTGTTTTTCCTATTATATCATTTATATCATATCTATCTTTTCTAGATTCATACTCTTTTTCAGTAATTCTTCCTGAATATCCAAGTATATGTGATGCAACTGTCCCTGATGTATATTGTCTTTTAGGTTCAACAACTATATTTATACCCGGAAATTCCGCACTTTTTTCACAAAATTCTGAAACAGCTTCTCTTGGCATATTATTTGCTAATCTATATGGTCTTGTACTACTATAGCCATTTTTTCCTATTTCATATCTTAAACCTATTATTTTTCTTGCATCTTCTACACTTTTGTTTTTAATTTCATATTTTTCTTTAAATTCATTAAATACTTGTTCTGCAGTTTTGCCTATTGTTATTCCATTTGTTTGTTGCCAATTAACAAGTTCTTCACCTTCTATTGTATATTTATATGGTTTTACTTGTATTGGAAATGTATCTGGTTTATACTTTTCATATTTTGATAATGTATTTACTATTGCTAACATCGAATTATTTAAAGTTTCTGAATCTACTTTACTTTTATATAATTCTATTGCAAATGTAGTTTCTGATGTTACTAGTACACTTCCTGTTCTATCTAATATTTTTCCTCTTGCCGCTTCCAGCGAAGATTCCCTCGTAAGTCTTGTATTAGATTGTTCTCTATATTCTTCTCCATGAACAATTTGAAGGTTAAACAATTGTACAATCAAAACTATACCAACAAAATATGTTAAAATTGTAGCTATATTAAACCTTAAATTTATATTATTTTTGCTGATTGCTTTTTTTGCCAATTTTTCACCTCCGCTTTCATTATATTGTTATATTATCTTGATATTTATTTATATATTGTTAAAAATATCTTGTTAAAATTCTATCACCATTATATTCATGTTCTATATAATATCCAAATTTCTTTAATAATGGATATAATATTATTGTTAATAATATGTTATAAATAACTTCTAAAATTAATATTCTAAGAAAAATTAATATTTCTAAGTTTGTATCTAATATGAAATAGTTTAATAAATATACTACTATTTCATATGCAGCTGTTAATCCTGCTGCCATAAACATTATTGTTAATCTACTATCTTTGGAAAAGTTTTTTGCAAAAATCCCTGATACAAATCCGACTCCTCCTAATACAATTGTGTATATTCCTATCTTATTTCCAACAACTATATCTAACATTAATCCTATTCCAAATCCATAAGCTGTTCCTTTATTTTTTCCTGTAAATAAACCTATAAACAAAATAAAAATTATAAATAAATTAGGCATTACTCCTGCAATAGTAAACCAATCAAAAAAGTTTTCTTGCAAAAAATATATTAAAAATGCTATTAATATTAAACTAAAATTTATTATGAATCTTTTCAATTGGCACCTCCATTATTTATAATTTTTTATTTTTAAAATCAATTTATTGATCTATTACTAAAACACTATTTAATTTATTAAAGTCTACTGATATTGACACTAATGCATATCTATCAGTTAAGTTTTCAGTATCAACTACTTTGTTTATTGTTCCTATTTGTAATCCCTTTGGATACAATCCTCCTAATCCTGAAGTTTGTATTGTATCCCCTTGTATAACACTTGCTTCAGTAGGAATATACATTGCTTTTAATGTTGTTTTATTTTCTAATGTTCCTTTACAGATTATTGATTCCTTAGTCGTACTTAGCATACTACTTACTGAACTTGCCGGATCTATTATTGTTTGGATTTTAGCAGTATTATCAGTTACCGATATAACATGTCCAACTAATCCCGCTTCTGCTATTACTGTCATATCTTTTTTTACTCCATCTTTAGATCCTACATTGATAGTAATTGTTCTTGAGTAATTGCTTATATCTTTATTTATTACATCTCCAGGTATTGTTTTGTAATTACTATATTTTTTTGTTAATCCCAAATAATCTTTTAATGTTTCATTTTCTGTTTTGATATTTTCAATTTCTTTTAATGATTTTTGCAATTCATCATTTTCTTTCTTTAGTCTTTCATTTTCTTCTTGCAATGAATTTACATCAGAAAAAAATGTGCTATTTCCGCTTACTTGGTTTCTAATATATGTGAAAGCATTTTGAAAAGGCATTATAAGCTTACTTCCTATATTTTCTAAAACAGAATTTTCTCCATCATTGTTTGAAAATATAACAATTAATATCAATAATACTATTGCTATTACTGTTCCCCATATTTTGTGTTTTTTCTCCTTGTACATATAACACATTCCTTCCTTATTTTTGTTTTAGTCTTATCTTCTTCTTCTTGAATTCATTAATACAGATTTTAATTTTTCGATGTTATCAAGTACTTTTTCTGTACCTCTTACAACTGCATCTAATGGTTCATCTATAACATATACAGGCATTCCAGTTTCTCTTATTAAGACTTTATCCAAATCTCTAATTAATGCTCCTCCACCTGTAAGTACTATTCCTTTTTGCATAATATCTGCCGCTAATTCTGGAGGTGTCTTCTCCAAAGTAGCTTTTACTACTTCCACAATTTTTTCAATTGATTCTGCCATAGCATCTAATATTTGATTTGAATTTATAAATATTGTTTTTGGTAATCCTGTTGCTAAATCTCTTCCTTTTAATTCCATACTCATCGCTGTCATTAATGGCATTGCAGATCCAATCTGCATTTTAACTTGTTCTGCTTGTGTTTGACCAATAATTAAATTTTCTTCTTTTTTGATGTAATTTATTATATCTTCGTCTAATTCATCTCCTGCAATTCTTAATGAATGGCTAAGTACTATTCCCCCTAAAGATATTACTGCAACTTCCGTTGTTCCCCCACCAATATCTATTACCATATTTCCACTTGGCTCACCAACATCTAATCCTGAGCCAATAGCTGCTGCCATAGGTTCTTCAATTAAATACACTTCACGCGCTCCAGCTTGCAATACTGATTCTTCAACTGCTCTTTCTTCAACTTCAGTAATTCCAGATGGTACTCCTACAACAACTCTTGGTCTCCCGATTTTATGTTTTCTTGATACTTTTTGAATAATGTTTTTTAACATCAATTGTGTTGCTGTAAAATCAGCAATAACTCCATCTTTTAATGGTCTTATTGCTGTTATAGTTTCAGGAGTTCTACCTAACATTTCTTTAGCTTCTTCTCCAGTAGCAACAATACTTCCATCTTTAGTTTCTATTGCAACTACTGATGGTTCATTTAATACAATTCCTTTTCCTTTAATGGTAACTAGCATATTTGCCGTTCCCAAATCAATTCCAATATCTTTTGAAGTTAAATTAAATATTTTCATTTTTGTTCCCCTCTAAACGTTTTATCTTATATATCTTTATTAATTTCATTTGCAATTTTGCTCATTATGCTCGTATATTCCATATTTCCAATCACAATATGGTCTAAAAGTTCTATTCCCATTGTTTTAGCAACTGTATACAAATTAATTGTAGCATCTATATCTTTTTTACTTGGTTCAGAACTCCCAGATGGATGATTATGAATAACAATTATTTTGGGTACTTTTGCTTTTAAAGTTTCTCCTAATATTTCAGTAATAGAAAAATTAGCAAAATTGTTTCCTCCAACTGCTATATCTAATATTTTCGTAATCATGTTTTTACTATCTAACATCACTAATTTTACAATCTCTTTAGTTTCATTTTTTAATTCAGGAAACATTAATTTAGCTATATCATCAGGTCTTTTTATTTGTATTTTTTTGTAATTAGTTGGTTTATTCATTCTTTTAGATAGTTCACAAACTGCTTTTAATTGTATTGCTTTTACTTTTCCTATACCTTTTATTTGCATAAATTCCTCTAAGCTAATATTACTTAAAAAATTTAATTCATCTTCTTTTGTATTTTGATTTAATTTCAATATCTTTTGTGCTAATTCTAATGATGTTTCACTTTTAGTTCCAGTTTTTATAATTATAGCTAATAATTCTGCATTTGACAGATGCTTTTCTCCATATAATTCTAATTTTTCATATGGTCTTTCTGCAAATGGTAAGTCCTTTATCTTTAATGCCAAATTTTTTCTTCCTTTCCAAGTTTGTTATTAGCCCCTTAAATTTTTCTATATATAAAGATTGCTATTGCTATCCCTATTATACTTGCAATATTTATTTTTATCATTAATCCAAAAGTAAGTGTTAATACTCCTAAATTTAATACTATTGGATTTTCTAATCCAAAAGATTGTCCAAATGCCATCCATTTTAGCCAGCTTACTTGATTAGCAAGTTCTCCAAGTAGTCCTCCAAGAACTATTCCTGATAAAACAAATATTAATAAAATCCATACATTTTTTTCTTTTGTTGCCATATCTATACCTCCATTTTTTTCCTTACGGATATTCCTTTTTCAAGTACATCCGTATTATATATTTATTTATAAAATTTTTCAAGTATTATTTGATATTTAAATGGCTTTTATCTATTATTTTTCCTATTTTACTTTCTAAAAATAGTTACCAAAAATTACTTGTTTAAATATAATAGTCTAAGTAGTATAATTAATTTAGATATATTCCTTTTAGGAGGTAGGCATTATATGAAAATTGAAAAACTTACAGATAATAAAATTAGAATAATTGTAAATATCAATGAATTATCTAATAATAAGATTGATTTAAATGATTTTATGCTTGATAATATTAAATCTCAAAAATTCTTTTTAGATATATTAAATAAAGCTGAAAAGGAAATTGGTTTCTATACAGATGACTGTAAATTATTAATCGAATCATTTTCTTCTATTGATGAAATTTTTATTTTTACAATAACTAAATTAGAAAAAACTAAAAAAGTTAAAAATATTAAGATCACTAAAAATAAAAATCCAAATTTAAATATAAATACAAATGTAACTGCAAATGCAAATATGAACAAAACAAAAATAATTAAAAATCCAATTTATAAATTTTCTAATTTCGAGGAATTTTGTAATTTGTGTATAGCCCTAAAGAAATTCAACATTTCAATTGATGGAATTGCTAAGAAAATTTCACTTTTTTATTATAAAAATACATATTATCTTATATTTTTAGATTTAAATTTAAGTTATACAAATTTTAGAAAACTTTTTTCTTTACTAAGTGAATTTTCTTATTTAGTAAAAAACTCTGATAATTTTTTATTAAAATTATCAGAATACGGAAAACCTATAATTTCTAAAAATGCTTTTAAAACTATTTCTAAATATTTTTCTTAATAGAAAAAAGCTAAATTATTCCATTATAATTTAGCTTTTTTATTATTTCCTATTCTAGTAACTTAAATAATTTTGTGGATTATATGCTACTCCATTTACTCTTACTTCTAAGTGCAAATGTGGCCCTGTTGAATTTCCTGTTGATCCGACTGCCGCTACAGTTTGTCCTTGTGCTACTTGAGCACCAGCTGATACATATAATGCGCTGCAATGTCCATAATATGTTTGTACACCATTAGCATGTGTTATTACAAGTAAATTTCCATATGAACCTTTCCATCCTGCAAAAGTTACCGTTCCTGATGCTGCAGCTGCTACTGGGGTTCCAGTTGATGTAGCTATATCTAATCCTGTATGATAAGATCTTCTAATACTACTACTTACTCCAAATCTTGATGAAACAATTCCATAAACAGGTTTTATTAGTGAAATTCCTAAATCAGCACTTCCACCAGATATTGTTGATGCTGTATTTACTGAACCACTAGATGCATATCTAGAAGTTACTCCTGAATTAGAATTTGAGTATGATCTTTTTGCTACAACTACTTTTGGAGGTTCTACATATAGTTTTGCAATCGCATCATCTTTACCTGTAAACTCTTTTAATTCTGTTTCATATTTTTCTTTTATTGATATTTTATCTGAATTTTTACTTTTCTTTTCTTTTAAACCATTTACAATTTGTTCTGCTTCATCAAATTTAGATACATATAATTTTTCTTCTTCACCTTCTACAACAGCATAATATCTGTAGTATTTTATTCCAGACTCTTTTACTTTTTCGAAGATTTCATTATCATTTGGCTCAACATCACGTTTTAAAAGACACATTTCATATTCTGGCATATCTTGTATTTGTACAAATGCCACTTGTTCACTATCTCCATGTTCTACATACTCATTAATCTTCTTTTGAAGCTCATGCTTATTTTGCGTATATCCAACTTCTACTCCATTTATTTTTACACTGTATGTTCTTCTATAAAAGAATACTACTACACCTGCTATTATTATAGCAGCTATTGCAAGTAATATTAAAATCTTCATAGATCTTCTTGTGTGTATTAATATTTTTTTAAACATATATTACTCCTTGTTTTTTATATATTTATTCTTTGGATTATGTATTTTTTCTTACGGCTAATACTAACTCAATAAGAAAATTATTACATTTCTATGTCATTATTGTAATAATATTGTAACATTTATTTTTTTGCAATATGTTACTAAACTTACCAAAGTCTATTTTCACTCTTTTTTTCTTTTTTTCTCTTTTTTTTACATTTTTTCTTATGTTTTTGTATTTGTTTTTTAATAAAAAATAAGATGTATTTGAAAGCTAATTATTTAGCCTTTTCCCGCTTTAGGAAAATTAAATACACCTTATTTTGATTGATTTTTACTAGCCTTGAACTTGATTCTTCACATCATCCACTTCTGTTGTAGTTGCTTTAGCCGCTGGTTTATAATATCCTTTTGTCATAGCTACTTTAAAAAGTTCATATTGGAAACTCTCATCACTATTTCTTATTTGTTGTAATGTTTGTCTAAGTCCAATATTTTCACATTCAGTTATTGCTGTCTGATATGCAGTTAAATCTGATTTGACTCCTGCTAATATATCATTAACCATTACTTTTTCATCCATATTTTTTCCTCCTAAATAAAATTTAAAATAAATAATTGATTTAATTATTTAAAAAACTCATTAATTTTTGTTTTGTGTTCAATGCATCTTGTGCTGATTTAGTAAATATTTGTTTAATTTGTGGATCAACAGCTTGAGCAGAATAAGTATTTAATTTTTGATATGCTGTTTCATGCGCTCCAATTAAATGTCTTAAATGTTGAAGTTCTAATTGATTTAAATTTGTCATAAATCATCTTCCTTTCTTAATATATTTATACATGAAGTATTTCCACTTTTACTTTTTTTAAACTTTATGTAACTATTTTCTATTGACAATAAGCGACAAAATACATATAATCTTATGTGAAAGGAGATATATAATGAATTTGAAAACTAACAACAGATTAAAGAAAATAATAGTTTTTGCAATTATTATTTTAGCTTGCTTAATATTACTTTCTAATATAAGTTTTGCTGATGTTGGTAGTTTCGAATCTTATAGCAGTGGTAGATCTAGCAGTCATAGTGGCTCTTCTTATTCAGGTTCTGGTGGTGGAGGATCTTTCTTCTTATTTACTAGTCCAACTGGTATTATTATATTTATAATAATTGCAGTTATATATGAAATATATAGAAGAAGCAATGGCGGAAATCAATCTACATTTACTCCAAATCCAAATGCGTCTACATCAAGAAAAACAGAAGATCAAATCGTGTCAGAAATCCAAGCTCATGACGAATTATTTAATAAAGAAGAAATTATTGCTTGGTCAAAAGATTTATTTGTTCGTCTACAACAAGCTTGGTCAAAACGTGATTGGTCAGAAATAAGAGTATTCGAAACAAACACATTATTTGAACAACACAAAAATCAATTACAAGGTTATATTGATAATGGAACTATTAATGTAATGGATAGAATTTGTGTTAACTATGCAAACTTGTATGATTATAGAGTTTCTGGTGATAAAGAAATTCTTGTTATCAAATTAAACTCTAGAATGCAAGATTATATAATTAATGCTGAAACTAAGAAAGTTATACAGGGCGACCCTAAAATTGAAAGAACAAACTCTTATCTTTTAACTTTTGAAAGAAAATTAGGTGTTAAAACAAAACCTGGTACAACTAGGGTTAATACAACAAATTGTCCAAATTGTGGTGCTCCAACTTTAATTACTTCAGCAGGAAAATGTGATTATTGTGGAAGTGTTATCACAACTGGAGAATACAATTGGTGCTTATCAAACTTAGAAAGAGCATCATATTAAAAAATGGTTTTATAGATTTTCTCAAAATCTAAATATATAAAGTAAGGAATGAAAAATTATGGGATTAATTAGAGCAGCAGCAGGTGCTATCGGAAGCACTTTCAAAGATCAATGGAAAGAAGCCATTAGATGCGAAGATTTAGGAAATGATATTCTTATGAAAAAAGTTACAACTCCAACAGGAGTTATTACAAATAAAAGTACAATTATAGTAGGTCCTGGACAATGTGCTATCATCTATGATAACGGTAGAGTTTTAGATGCATCAGCAGAAGAAGGTATTTATACATTTGATTCTTCTTCATCACCATCTTTCTTTGCTGGACAATTTGGTGCAGTATTCAAAGAAATGTGGCAAAGATTTACATACAATGGCGCATCTGCAAAACAACAAGCAGTATTCTATTTCAATACTAAAGAAATAATTAATAATAACTTTGGAACAAAAACACCAGTTTTATTCCAAGATTGGGCACATGCTATCCCAAATCAAATGACAGGTAAATTAATACCACTTAGTTTAAAAATCAAATGCTTTGGTAAATATACTTTCAAATTGGAAAACCCAGCAGTATTTATGAATGAAATTGCAGGAATTGCAGATGTATACAGAAAAGATACATTATTAGAACAAATGTTATCAGAAGTATTAGATGCTTTCCAAAACTTATTAAATCAATTAGGAACAGAAAAACATCAAATACCAGCTATGGAATTACCTAGCCAAACAGATGAAATTAAAGAAATGATGGCTAATTCAACATTTGATGAACCAATCAGAAGAAGAGGTCTTCAATTAACAGGATTTACTGTTGAAGGAGTTTCTCTTGATGAAGCATCAGAAAAGAAAATTACAGAATACGAACACAACTCAAATGCTTACATGCAACAAGGTCGTATTATTGATGTTATGGAGACAGCTGCAGGTAATGCAAATGGAGCTATGAATGGGTTCATGGGACTTGGTATGATGAATATGTCAACAGGTGGAGCTGTAGGAGGAGCTATGCAAGGTACAACTAACAACGCTTTTTCACAAGATGGTCTTGCAAACTCTAGAGTAAATGAAAATACAGTAATGCCACAACAACCAGTTAGCCCAGTAGCTAATCAAGAACCTGCTCCTGCTGAAGAACCAGCACCAGCTGAAACACCAGTAGAAAACACAGAAACTCCAACTGAAGCTCCAGTAGAAAATGCAGAAGCTGAAGCTCCAGTTTCAGAAGGACCTAAATTCTGTCCAGAATGTGGAACAAAATTAACACCTGGTGCAAAATTCTGCACAGAATGTGGTAAAAAATTACAATAATTATAATTTAAATATTAGTTAATAAATTATAATTAATTTATATTTAGTAATAGGATAATAACTAAAAAACACAACTTCAAAGTGAGTTGTGTTTTTTAGTTATATTATTTTTATTTTCATTTTTTAATTATAATATTATAATTTATTTTCTTTTAATACTTGTTCAAATAATTCTTTTGTATTTTCATAAGTTAATAATTCTAATGCATCATATACATCTAGCCATTTAGCATCCAATAATTCATCTTCTTGTATTTTTAACTCTCCTCCTACTTTCTCGGCTAAGAACAACACCACTTCTTTATTTTTTCCAGCATCAGTTCTATAATACATTGTATATCTTTTTTTAGGATTTATTTTTACACTTAAATTTGTTTCTTCTTTTACCTCTCTTATCGCAGTTGCCTCTTCATCTTCATCATGTTCTGGATGTCCTTTGGGAAATCCCCATGCTCCTGATGTTTGTTGTATTAATAGTACATCTTTTTTATCTATTATTATACATCCACATGATCTTTCTTCTATTTGCATTATAATACCTCCTTTTATTTTTGCACATTTGATATTTTTTCCTATTCTTTTCCACAATTATATCACAATATATGGATAATTTATATAAAATTTTTAAATAAATAGATTTTAAAATAAAAATATATATTAATTGATTTTATCGTTCTCCCTCATCATCTTCTACATTTTTTACAAGTATAGTTTTCATTTTATTTTTCTGTCCACCATGTATATCATCGAATAAGTCATCACCTATTACTAATACATTTTCTGGCTTTACATCCATCCTATTACATGCTTTTTTAAAGTTTCTTTTTAGTGGCTTCATAGCAAAGTCTATATAGTCTATATCTTGACTTTTAAAATATTTTCCAAGCTCTTTATCTATTCCATTTGTTAATATTACTACTTTTAATTCACCTTTTAAACTTCCCAACCATTCTTTATTACATTTCGGCATATCCTTCATATCTTTTCTTAATGTTTCATCTACATCTATTATTACACCTTCTATGTTATAATCTTCTTTTAACTTTTTAATCATATCAGGAGTTATCTCTCTTACATTTTCAACTTGCAAATCAGCTTTTACTAATTTAGTTAAAACTAGATGAGCTAAATCTAATATCTTATCTCCTATTATATCTTCTATCCTTTTCATACTAATATCCTTTCTTTTTTGTATTATACACTATCTTTTATAAAAAGAATAGAGCCCCCTCGAAAGGGGGGCTCCACCTCACCAACGTTTGGATCTTTCAATCCACTCCTTCACATAGAAGGAATATCTCGCTTTTTTCTTGTCCTCATCAGGTATGAGATGTTCCTGACAAGTACTCTTGTAGAAGTCTGCTTTTAAACAAGCATATATCTCTTCCTTTGTAACCTGAAGTTCGAATACTTCAGAGGGATTCCAGGAATCCATGAATTTGAACTTCCAATCAGTTGTAAGATATCCTACGCCAGAATATTCATCAGCGTATCTCTCATACACTCTGATATCATGTCCGGCATTTTTGAGTTCTTCTGCATACTTAGCCTTAAGCAGCCTTTCTGCATTGATACTCTCTTCAGCCAGTTTTGATAACTTAATGATGTTTGCCAATTCTTCTAATGTTAATGTAATGTTCATAATGTGCATCCTCCTTCAAGATGTCTTTCATTATAGTTGGTTGGTGGCTTATGACGCACTTTCATGCATACCTCTATTTTAACATAATTTTGCAATTTAGTCAATTTTATGTTAATTGCAATATTCATTCTAAATTTTAACAATTATTTGATAATATCTTTTTTTAGTAGTATAATAGTTTTATGCACATTTAATATTCATTAACATTAAAATTTTACTGAAAGGAGGAATATTAAATGAACAGCTATGAGCTGACAGCATACAAAAACGTCAAGGAAGTAGATTTACATAACCTTGATGAAATCCTTGATGCACTTGCAGTATTAGAAGGAAACACAAACCCGGTTATCAGGCCTATCTATCTGGTTTGGAAATCAAACGATCTAGTCATTGAGGAAAGTCTTAATGACGGCGATTGGTTTTTAACTAGTGGCAGAACAGACCGTTTTATGATTGGCTTTAACTCTCATCGTGATGGGCATTTCTCATTTTCAGAATATGATTCTGTTGATGAATTACCTTACAGAATTTTTGTTGATAAGAGCCAGAAGCTTCCAACTTTTGCCAAAATGAGTGGTTAAGGAAAGTAAGGGCAGCATTTAGCTGCCTTTTTTCTTTTAAAATTTGATATTTATTTTTCAAATAATATATGATATAATTTTAATATTAATTAATCGTAAGGATGTGATATCTATGAAATATACATGTGCCTATTGTGTTAAACATTCTTGTCATAAGAATGATGTTGAAAATGGACCAGCTAATTGTCCAACTAGAAATGAAGATGGTAAATTAAAAGAAATCCTTGAAGAATATAAAGATAAGGAAAACTATGATATAGCTAAAGCTTCTGCAGAAGTTGTTATGGATAATTATGGTGCTAAACCCAGAGTAAAAGAAATAGTAGATTTCTGTACCAAAATGGGATACAAAAAATTAGGATTAGCATTTTGTGTTGGTCTTTCTAAAGAAGCTAATGTTTTTGCACAAATACTACGAAAACATGGATTTGATGTTGAATCTGTTATATGTAAGCTTGGTAATGTTAATCGCAAAAATATCGGAATAAAAGATTGTGATGTTCCTATGTGTAATCCTATTGCACAAGCTGAGTTTTTAAATAAAGAAAAGACTGAATTTAATATAGTTTTAGGACTATGTGTAGGACATGATACACTATTTTTCAAATATTCTAAAGCTCCTGTTACTGTTCTTGCAGTTAAAGATAGAGCTCTTGCACATAATCCATTAGGTGCAATTTACCAATATGATAGTTATTATAAAAATAAGTTATAAAAACCAAAATAGTCTGAAATCAATTCAGACTATTTTTATATTTAACTAATTAAAATCTAGGTAACATTGGTCTTGACATCATTGAAAATGACATAAACATAGTTATCATGATAAATATAAATATTATTATTGCTACAAAAACAAATCCTGTCATTTGATGATTTACTTGTTCAAATGAGTTATTTAATACATCATTTAATCTATCATTTAATGTTTCAAAATTTTTAAAATCATACTTTTTAGAATGATATCTTTTTTGCCTAAATCTAGAATTATTTCTTTTAATACCTCCAATATTATGATTCATAGCTCTTTTTCTAATATTATTATTCATTCCTGTAAAATGATGTCTATTATTTGATGAAGTAGCCCTTCTTCTAAGCCTACTATGATGTAGTGCAACTCCATGTGCTGCCATATGGCTTCCATTGATATTTACTCCCGTTGCTTTCCCAACAGCAAATGCATGTGCATTAGATATTCCACGACTTCTAAACATATTTGAATGTAAAATTGAAGTACGACCTATACTTCGATGACTCAAACTACTTCTATGACTTAGACTACTTCTTCTCATCGTACTACTATGTCCAATTCCTCTATGGCTTAAACTGCTTCTATGACTTAAGCTACTTCTATGGCTTCTATGACTCATGCTACTTCTATGGCTCATACTTGTGTGACTTCTGTG
>CAMNMV010000001.1 GCA_946545015.1 uncultured Clostridium sp. | reverse complement strand
TATAATATATATTTTCTTCATTTATAATTTAACATAATTTTAAAAATTTTACAACATAAAAATAAAAAGTCATATACATGACTTTTTATTTATTGATTAATTATTTATTTATTGTAACTGGTGAAGTTGTATTATATCCTACAGTAACTTTTCTTATTTTTTCTCCAACCTGTACAGTAACTTTTTGTTCTTTACCACTTTTTACAGTTACTTCAACAGTTAAATCAGTTTTATTTTTCTTTACAGATGAATCAGAGAAAATTACTCCATCTTCTTCTGTTGAAACAACGACATTAACTGTGGGGGTTTCTTCTTTTTTATTATCAGTTTTATTGTCAGATTTATTATCAGTTTTATCAGTATCTTTTGCTGGCTCTGTATCACCAATTAAATCTCTTACATTAATTACTAAACTAATTTTTTTAGCTTCCCTATAAGTATTAACTGTTATTGTTATACTTGCTTCTTTTTCTACAGAACTTCCAGATTCTATACTTTGTTTAATTACTTTTCCTGTTGCTTTGCTTGAATTTTCTTCGTAAGCGATATTGATATTTGTTATTCCTAATGCTTTTAATGCTGTTTTAGCTTCTTCTTCATCTTTGTCAATTACACTAATCATTGTAACTTTTTCTACACCTTTACTTACATGTATTTTTAATGTATCCCCAGCAAATACTTCTGTATCTGGTTCTGTATCTTGGCTAATTACAAAGTTTTCTTTTACAGTTTT
Source organism: uncultured Clostridium sp. (assembly GCA_946545015.1). Taxonomy (GTDB): domain Bacteria; phylum Bacillota; class Clostridia; order TANB77; family CAG-508; genus CAG-269. The sequence goes on along the minus strand of CAMNMV010000001.1, from coordinate 100,544 downwards.
ACTATTTTCTTCTTCTATTTCTACTTTTAATTTTGCATCTTCAATTAATTTAATAGCTTCTTCTTTTTCTTTTCCTTTAACATTTGGAATTTTTGTTTTTTCTTGTCCTTTACTTATTACAACAAAGATTTTACTTCCTTCTTTAACCTTTAAATTTGAAACCATTTTTACTTGGTCACCTATTTCAGTTCTTATTGAAATTATTTTTCCAGCTTCAACATCTTTGCTATATTCTTCTGCTTCAACTTCATAAACAAGTTTTGCATCTTCTATTTGTTTTTTAGCTTCTTCTTGAGTCATTCCTATAACATTTGGAACTGCTGTTTCTTTAGGATTTGATCCTCCTAAAACTAGCATTGTAATTCCAAATACTATGAAGAATAATATTACAATTCCTAAAAATGCACTTAATAATGCATGTTCTCTTATAAAAGCTTTAAATCTGTTTTCATCCTCGTATTCATCTTCATCATCATATTCTTCTTCATCTGCTAAATCACTAAGGTCAACTTTTTGAGTTCTTGCTGTCTTATCATAATCTCTATCTTCTACGAAATCACCATTTGGATTTTTCAAAGCTTCTTTTAAATCTCTTAGCATTTCAGTACTAGATTGATATCTTAATGTTGGGTCTTTCTTTAAAGCTTTCATTATTATTTTATTTACTGCTTTTGGCATATTAGGATTTAATTGTATTGGCTCCACTGGTTCTTCTTGCATATGTTTTAATGCTACTGATACTGGTGTATCTGCATCAAATGGTACTTTTCCAGTTAGCATTTCATACATTACAACTCCTAATGAATATAAATCAGATTTCGCATCTGTAAATCCACCTCTTGCATGTTCAGGTGAGAAATAATGAACTGATCCAATTGTAGTTCCAAAAGCTGTTATTGTTGAATTTGAAACTGCTTTTGCAATACCGAAGTCTGTTACTTTAGCAACTCCCTCTTCTGTTATTATTATATTATGTGGTTTTATATCTCTATGTATTATATTATTTCTATGAGCCATCTCTAATGCTTGTGCAATTTGTATAGCAACATTTATAGACCATTTCCAAGGTAAAGGTCCATTTTCTTCTATAATTATTTCTTTTAATGTTTTTCCTTGTATTAATTCCATTACTATAAAATATAGACTTCCTTCAACACCAACATCATATATTGATACAATATTAGCATGTGTTAGTCTTGCAGCTGATTGTGCCTCAGCTTCAAATCTTCTTATAAATTCTTCATCTGTTGTAAATTCATCTCTTAATATTTTTACTGCTACTTGTCTTTTTAATATTATGTCTGTTGCTTTATACACTGTTGCCATTCCACCATTTCCAATTTTCTTTTCAATTTCGTACCTGTTACTTAATAACTTTCCTTCTAAATTCATATTTAATCTCCCCTTAATATGTTTTAATGTAGACCGCTATATATTTTTTATTACTATAACTGTTGCATTATCATATCCACCATTTTCTATTGCTTGTTCTACTAGTTTTTTTGGTATTTGCTCTAAATTTTCTTTTTTTACTGTGTTAAATAAATCTTCTTTACTTACTAAATTTGTTACTCCATCTGTTGTCATAAGAATAATATCATCTTTTTGGAATCCTTTTATCATAACATCTGGTTCTACGAAAGCATTACATCCTAAAGCTTTCATTAACATATTTTTTTGTGGATGGTGATTTGCTTCTTCTTGTGTTATAGTTCCATCCTTTACTAATTTTTGAACATAACTATGATCTTGTGTTAATTTTCTTATAAAATCTTTTCTTATTCTATATATTCTACTATCACCTACATGTCCAATATACATTCTATTATTATATATTAAACATATATCTAAAGTAGTACCCATTCCTTCTAATTCTTTATCTTCTTTCGATTTTTCATATACAACCATATTTGCATATTCTAATGAGCTTGCTACTAATTGAATAATACTTTCTTTGTCTTTATCAGTTTGTTTAAAATTATTTTCAATATAGCTCTTCGCAGATGTTACAGCAAGAGAACTTGCAATTTCTCCTCCATTGTATCCGCCCATTCCGTCTGCTATTATATATAATTGTACATCATCTAGTGGTTCAGATATATAGTAATAATCTTGGTTATTTTCCCTTACTTTACCAATATCTGACTTAGCATAAGCTTGTATCATATTTCACCTCGTATATGGTTTTAATTTTATATTTCTTTTATATCACATTTCTTTGTATTTTGCAATTATTTTTAGTTAAATTGCATAAAAACTGCCAAAAGGCTTTTAAACCTTTTGGCTAAATTCTATTTTGCTTTTTTCTTTTTATTTTTACTTTCTTCTTCAGCTTTCATTTTTTGTAATTTGTTCTCAAGCATACTTGTCATTCCAACTGTACCTATAGCATATGTTACAAATATTATTGAAACTAAATTTTTACCTACTGGTATTCTTGTAATAGCTAATAGACTTATTACTAATAATTCTAACATAACTACTCCAAGTACTACTTGAACAGCAGCTTTTAATGGACTAATTCTTCTATATTTTACCATAACATAAAGTACAACTAATATTGTTGTTATTACAAATGCTGATATATATGGAGTTAATATGTCCATTAATTTTTGTCTTGGTACTGTTATTACTTCAGTACTATCTGCATTTATTTCTGTTTGATATTTTTCATTTATCTTTGTTATAAGATTTGTTTTTTGTTCGTCAGTAATTTCTTCTGTAGAAATTGCTACTTGTTTTTCATATATTTCTACTTTTTGTATTTCTACTGTTTGTCCATTAAATACATCTTTTGTTATTTCTTTTATATCTGAAATATTAAATTCTTTTGTTAAATCTAATTGAACTTGTTTATGTTCTTTTGTCATCATTTCTACATTAAATCCAGCTGTTAAAATAACTATAATTCCTATAATTACGATAAGTGCAAATACTATTGTTATTTTTTTATTATTCATCTTCATATCTCCTCCTACTTCTAGTTTTCATCTTTCACTAAACTTTTAGTAATTAACAAATTATACAATACTGTAATTGTTAATCCCCAGAATATTACCATTCCAAAACTACTTGTAGGTACCCAAGACATAAATGTAAATACTATAGCCATTATAAATAATGGTATTACCTTTAATGTAAAATCTTTAATAGCTTTATTTATAACTTTCTTTTGTTCTACTTTTTTATCATCTTTATTAGCTTTTAAACCTGCTAATATTTTATTTATTAATGCAAAATTTGCAACTAATATTGTAAATAATGCAACTATACCTTCTAATGATAATACTACATTTGTATATCTTATTATTAATAAGAATAATGAAACTGCTCCTATATATGCACATGTAGCAAGAACTCCTTTTAGTTTATATTTTATTACAAATATAACTAATACTACTACTGCAATTATTGCTATACCAACTACTATACTTGTAGTTAAATTTTCATTTAATTCTGAAGCAACATAAATATTTCCAACTTGTTTATATGTTAATGGCATATTTTTATTTGATAATATTGAGCTCATATTTCTTGCTTGTTCTAAGCTTTCATTTAGTGTATCTTTGTCTGTTGATGGATTTCCTACATTTAAATATAATTTTCCATCTGTTATTGGTTCACCAAAACTTGTACTCATTATGTCTTCATCATCTATTTTCATAGTAATTTGTTTTTCTTTTGGTGTTTCAGTATTTCCTTCAGCATTTTCTGCTGTTGTATTTGTTTGTGCAACTTTAACATATGTTTTTGTTATATCTTCTAATTTTTTCTTACCTTCACCATTAAATTCTATTGATAAGTATATTGCAACACCATCTTCTGTGTTACTTCTTAAAGCTTCACTTGTTTTAATATCATCATTATTCATTAAAACTTCTTTAGTTTCAGCATCAATAATTTCAAATTTTCCTACTGTTGTTAAATTAGAAATAACATTATCTGTTCTATCATCTTCTGGAAGCAATATATCTATTTCTCCATTTGCTTCATTTAATCTTATTTCATAATCTTGAACATATAATTTTTGTAATCTTGCATCTAATATTGATTTTATAGATTTATAATTGTCTACTGTTAATTTATCTTCACTATTAATTGGTTGACTTTCTTTTACATATCCATTTTGTGTAATTTCTTCATCTGTTGCACTTTCTATTATATTTCCATTTGAATCTTTAATTATTTCTTTAGTCTCATCACTTACTTTTAATGATACTACTCTAGATCCTTTTAATCCTCTTGAATATTCGTAATCTTTTACTCCATTTTCCATTCTGTTTTGCACTTTGCTATATACTCCCCAAAATGCTACCATTGTTGTTAATAATATTAATAATATTATTGTAATTTTTTTAAGTTTGTTTTTTCCCATTTTTATCTTCCCTTCTTCTTTTACAAATTAGTATAACCGTCTTTATAGATTTTATATTAAATGAAAAAAAATATCAACCATTTTATACAAAAAAATACAATTAAAATTTTCATTAAAATTTATTTTTTATTAACACCTATGATTCCGCCCTAAAACCCCAAATATTACACCAACTAAAATAAAAATTATCGCTTGTAAATCTAATCCAAATTCCCAATTTAATATGCTAGAAACCAAATAAATCATTATCATATATATTCCACCAATTAATCCACCATTTATCAATCCATTTTTCTTTATTTTCATATTTCCAATAGAACTTCCAATAAAAATACTGATTGCTGTTAAAACAATTATAACAGGGTTAATAACATTTTCTTGTATATTTGTATATGTAAGAATAATAGAAAATATTATTAAAAATATTACTGTAGAAACAAACGAAATTAAAACACCTTTAAAAATACTTTTCACGCATTTACTACCTTTTCCGTTTTCCATAGCCATCTCCTTTTAATTTATTATTTTATTCTTAATTATTTAATTAATTTATATTTAAAACACAAAAAAATAGAACTTTAAAGTTCTATTTTTTATTTATATATTATAAATATATTTCCAAATTTTCTATAAAATTTTTTATAATTTCTTCTCTCACATATTCTTTATGAAATTCATTTTTTAAAGATGTAGCTGTACCTTTAATATCCTCTTCAAAATAATCTTCATTAACATTAAATCCAAGACTTATTAGCAAATAGTTAATCTTCTCACCTGTTGTAGATGCTTCTGTTAATATTCCACATATCTTCTTTCCATTTAATAATAAATCATTGGGTTCTTTTATTGTTAAATCTACATTATATAATTCTTTTATTGTTTTTTGCATAGCTTTAGCTATATCTATAGTTAAAGTAGTAAATCTATTTATCTTGCAATCAGGCTTAATAATTATTGTCATTGCAATATTTTTACTATCTCCAGTATGCCAAATTCTTCCTTTTGTTCCTATTCCATTGGTTTGTATTTCTGCAATAATTAATTTACCATTTTGATTTTCTTCATTTGCAATTGTTTTTGCATAAGTATGAGTCGATCCAATTTCTTTATAATATTCTATTTGTTTTCCTATAAACTTTGTATTTGCTTGTTTTATTTTTTCTATATTCATATCTTCTTCTCCAAAATTCTAGCCATTTGAACCCCTGAACAAGATGCCATCATTAATCCTGTTGTAAGTCCTCCTCCATCTCCTATTGAGTATAAATTCTCTATACTTGTTTGGAAATCTTTGTCTACAACTAATTCATTGCTATAAAATTTAATTTCTGGTCCATATAATAAATTATCTGGATTTGCAAATCCTTCTACAACTTTATCCATCTTTCTTATAAACTCTAATATATTTGTCATTGTTCTATATCCAAGTGCAAATGTTATATCACCAGCTACTGCTGTTTTTAATGTTGGTACAACAGAGTTTTTGGAAAGTTCTTCTGGCCATGTTCTCTTTCCTCTATAAATATCTCCTAATCTTTGAACAACTATATTTCCATTTCCTAATTCATTTAAGTTATTTGCAATATTTACTCCATATTCTATTGGTTTTTTAAATGGATATTCAAAATGATGTGAAACTAATATTGCTAAATTAGTATTTGTACTTTTTTTATCTTTGTATGAATGTCCATTTACTAAACTTAATCCATTATCATAAACTTCTGCTGCAACAAATCCACTTGGATTTTGGCAAAATGTTCTTACTTTATCTTTGAATGGCTCTGGTCTTGCTATAACTTTTCCTTCATACATATATTTATTTATTTTTTCCATTACTTTATCTGGTAATTCATAACGAATTCCAATATCAACATTTCCAAGCTCTGACTTAATTTTGTGTTTTTTACACATTTGTTCAAGCCATTTAGCGCCTTTTCTTCCAACCGCTGAAACTACATTTTTGGCATAAATTATTTCTTCTTCAGCCTCTTTATCATTTGCAGGTTGTACAATTACTCCTTTTGCTTTTCCATCTTCGATTAAAATATCTTTAACTGTTGTCTCAAATCTTAATTCAACTTCTTTTCCAATATAATCTTCTATCTTTTTATATAATTCATGTGCTTTTTCTGTTCCTAGATGTCTTATTGGAATATCAATTAAATTTAAATCTTCTTTTTTAGCTTTTGCTTGAAGTTCTTGGATTTCTTCTTTATTTTCCATTCCTTCTAATTTAGCATCAGCACCAAATTTTAAATATACATCATCTGTATATGAAAGTAAATCTTTAATTTCTCCATAACTCATATATTTTTTAATATATGAGCCTCCATTTCCTCCTAAGTAAATATTTTCTTCTTCTTCATTATAAAGTGATAAATGATATGATAATAATTTTCCATCAGAAAATGCTCCTGCTCCTGAAAATCCACTTGTAATATTACAATATGGCTTACATTTCAAACATTTTCCTGTTTTCTCTATTGGACAATTCCTATTTTCAACTCTTTTTCCTTGGTCAATTAAAATAACATTTTTAGCTTTTTTTAATTGGATTAATTCATATGCTAAAAATACACCACTAGGTCCCATTCCTATTACAGCTACATCATATTCTTTCATAAAATCACCTACTTTAAATATTTTCCACTTGCAGTATATCAAATTTAAATTCATGTAGCAAGTATTTTTTATTCTTACTGAAAGTATAATTTATGAATTACTGTAATTTTATATAATTACACATTTATTTAATTTTTCATTACATTTTAAACATCTGTTTGTTTTAATTATCTAAAAAAATATCCTAGGAGTTGATACCATGACCGAAGAAGAAATTGAATTAAAAAATAATGCAATAATTCATAAAGATAATTCCTTAACACGATTAGATTTATCTTTTTTAACTCATATCTAACCTAATGTTTATAAGAAACCAGGGCTTGTAAACAAGCCCTGGTTGGTACTAATTGATACTCTCACTCCTCATTATAAAAACTTTGTTGAAACTGACTTTTCTATTCCCCACGGTCCTATTCTAAAGAAATATTCCCTATCAAGAACAGCAACTTTTTTAGCATCAGTTTCTTCATCTATCCGTGCTGCAAAATTATCCTTAACATCAGTTTCACCATGATTAACAAGAACAGCCTTCAGACTCTTAAACTGTTTTAAGAAATCAATCATTTCATCAGCTTTGGCGTGAGCCGAAAATTCTGATGTAAATTTGATTTCCGCCATTTTCTTAACCATTATACCATTAACTTTGACATATTCTCCGATAGCAGTTTCTTTGAGCCTTCTGCCTAAACTTTCCTCAAACAAAAATCCTGTGAAATGGATCTCTGCATTTGGATTTCCAATATACTTTTGCAAGTATATCGGTGCCGGACCATAACTGCCACTACCGGAAGTAGTAACAATTATCTTTGTTTCAGGATTCACCAATAACTTTTCCCTTAATTTCTCATCAACATAGGTAAGTCCATGTGGTAAGAAATCCAAACAATCATCGTTTAAGCCAAAGCCATCACGAAGATAGATGTTTGTATACTTAATGGCTAAACTGCCATCACAGTATATAGGAATCGAACGATCAAGTTTACCTTCATCCTGCATCTCTCTTAAGTTCTTCAGGATTTCCTGACATCTACCAAGAGAAAATACTGGAATGATTTCAGTTCCTCCTTCTTCCATCTTTTTCTGAATGTTGTCTTTAAAACAAGGTGACACTTCCTTGGAATCCACATTTCCATATGTGCTTTCCTGTATAACAGTAATCGGAAGCTTTTTCACCCATTCAGGTAAATCTGGAACATCGAAAAAAGCATTTTTGCTATTATAATCTCCTGTAAACAGAAGATTTATTCCTTCTTCATTTTCATATTGAATCTGAATAAGAATCATAGCTGCGCCTAGCAGATGTCCGTTCTTGAACATTGTTGCTTTGATATAGCTATTTAACTCTTTAGTTTCGCCAAACTCAACCTCCTCAATTAAAGCCTGTGTCTCGTTTACATCCTCTTCGTTGTATAACTGCTTGGTTCTTGTTACTCTAGCCACATCTTTGAGTACTTTACAACTGTCCTTTAACGCCAAAGGCATCAAAACCTTAGTTGCAGGTGTACAATAGATAGGTTTTTTGTAACCCTTTTTCACCATCAGCGGTAACCTGCCAATGTGATCGGTGTGATTATGAGTCACAAAGACAAAGTTGATTTTGCTTGGGTCAAAAGGAAAATCTCTGTTATAGGAATCACAATCCTTTTCTCTAAACAATCCGCAATCAACAACGATTTTAAATGTCTCATTTGTAGGTAATTTCACCACAAGCATGTGGCAAGAACCTGTAACACGGTTATGCAGTGCCATTACGTCAACAAATGACCGAAGTTTAGTACTCATAGATTAGTACCCCTCCTCGTTAAAAAATAGATTTAACAACATCTATACAACATTGTTAAATCTATTCTAACGCGCTTTAAAATTTATGTCAACATTTTTTTATTATTTATATAGTTTTTCTAAAACAGTTATAAACATAGCATGTGACCATCCTAATCCTATAACCCAACTAGGTTTTAATGTATTATTATCTATTTGTTCTCCTAAATAACTATGCTTTCCTGCAGTTTTCACAACAAAATCAAATGTCTCTTTTGCTTTCTTCTTTTCTCCTGTTTCAATATAATATAACGTCATCCAAAGATTTGCTATTACCCAAGGTGCTCCATCATTATAATGATCACTTTCAAATCTTTTATATCCACCTGTATATGTTCTAAGTGACATATTTATTCTTTCAACAGTATTAAGTACTTTCTTTTCTTTTGGTTTAAATACATTAAATGGAACAACCGCTCCTAATATACTTATATCCATTTGTTTATCTTCTGTATTTCTAACATATGATTTCTTTTCGTCATCATATAGATTTTCATTTATATATTTTTTAAGTTCGACTAATAGCACTTCTAATTCTTTTTTACTCTTATTTATTTTTTCTTCTTTTAATCTATTATTTTCAAAATTAGATGTATCTTTACCTAAAACATTATAAATTTTTATCATTGAATCAAATGCTGAATATATACTTGCTATTGAATATAAATGAATTCCTTCACACATTTCCCATAAATCATAACTTATATGATATTTATGTCCTTGCCTATTTACAAATCTTTCAATTTCTTCTTGTACAATGTCTTTATCTCTTTCATCTTTTCCAACTATTCCTAACCAGTCTTTTGAATATTTTTTTAAGAACTCTACTGCTTTTTCACACATTGGTAATACTGATTTTAAGAATTTATCTGATTTAGAATATAAGTAATGTTCATATACTCCATAAACAACACTTGCTGTTTCATCTATTTGATATCCCCATGATGGTGCTAAACGTCCATCTGTAAAAAATCTTTGTTCCCACATTCCAGATTTACTCTGAGTTTTCTTACAAAATACTTTAAAGAATTTTTCCGCTTCTTTATCCATTTTTAAAATATCTAATGCTTTTGTAATAAACACAGCATCTCTTGGCCAACAATATGCATATCTTCCACATCTTGTAAAATCTTCATCTATTTCTGGTGATGCAATAATTCCTCCTGTTTCTGGATTTGAAAGTAAAGGAAATAATAAAATACTTCTTTTATAGATTTCCAAAATTCTATCTTCATAAGAATTTTTACCTTCTTTTAAATTTAAACTATTATGGCTTTTTACATATTTTGTCCAATAGCTTTTTGTATTTGAATATTCTTTATTTACATCAAGACGTGTTATTCTATCTATTTCATCTTCCATATCTGAAATATTTTTATTTTCATCAACAAAAATATATATTACCAATTCTTTTTTTTCATTTGGATGAATAGTTCCTATTGTATATTTTATTGATGCATCGTTAGACATTCCTATATAATCTTTATCATATATTTCGCATCTTTTAATTTTTTCTTTACTTCCATTTATTTGATGTCCTGCTATTTTTTCTTGTTTTGTAAATGTTGAAACTACAAAATCATGTGCATATTGCATAACACCTCTATCTATTATTTTAGCTCCAACTAAATTATTTCTATCTGTATAAAGCTCTGAATGTATAAAGAAATTAACATCTAAATCTATTTTACTATCATTTATAAATGTATATTTTTTTATAACAACATTTTCTTTTATTGGTACAAAATCTGTTTGTAACATTTTCAAATTAAAATATGAATTTGTAACTTCAGTATTTAATATATTTGTATCTGGTTCATAATATTGTTTATATGTATTATTTATATCATCATGTAAATATATTAAATCAGAATTGTTTATTTGCACTCCTGTATGATAAAAACTTATATATTGTCTATTGTCTTTATTAGGAAAATATAATCTTTGTAATTCTCCTTTACTTGTAAAAGTTGCTAAAATATTTTGATTACCTATCATTGCTTCATTTAAATATTTACTACTCATTTTTTATTCCTTTATCTATTATTTATATTTAGACTTTAAAGTTGTCTATAAACCACAATAAATTTAATAATCCTTTATTTTTTTATCCCTGTTATTATACTTAACATCTTTAATCTTTTTTTCCTTTAAAAAGATTTTTTATAAATCTAAACATTTTTGAAAACACATTTGTTTTATTAACTTCAACAAGACTTGTCTCTTGTTTATTTGTTTTCATAGTTTCATTATTTTTGTTTTCAATTTTTTCAGATTTTATATTGTTTGTATTATTATAAACTTTGTCATTTTCATCATCATAATTAGCCTTTTTTTCTTCTTCCAATCTATAAGTTTCACTTAATTGAAAATTAATCATTTGCTCTTTTTGTTTAGGGGTTGCAAAATAATCTCTATAAAAATTAAATAATATAGCTCTTGTTTCTGGTAACAAATCTTGTTCATCTAAAGTTTTGGTTTCATCTAATAAAAAATCATATTCACTATTTCTATTTTTTTCTAAGTTTTTAATAACATTTTTGGGAATCTTATTATAATCAACATCTTTTAAATAACTTATAATCTCATAAACTTCTGTAAAGGCATTTCTATAAACTTCGGTCATTTATTCTTCCCCCTTTACTCTTTGTCTTTGGTTTACTCTTACATTTAAGTTTTCCATTGCATCTTGTATTTTTTGAACATCAATATCAGTTGTACCACATATTCCTATTGCATATGGATTTATCTTACATTTATTTTCATCGTCAAATTGTCTTTCCCCTTCTTTTTCAACATATGGATATTGTTTTTTTAATGTGTCATAATCAATATTATGTGCTTTTTTTAATACTCTATTTGCCATAAATATATTACTTCTTGTTACGCCTTTTAAGTCATTAGGAGCATATCTTTGTTTTGCAAATTCTATTAATGCATACATTGTATCAACTCCATTCATGAATCCGGTTGGTTTGTTTAGCACATAATCAAGCAAGCCTTCTGATTCTAATAAATCAATTTGAGCTTTTGTTCTTTCTGTATCATATCCCATAATACCTGGAAAACTTTTTACAATTTCATATGCTTTTTCTTCTCCAATTGCATCGCAAGATTTTAATACCTCAATTTTTTCATCTAAACTTTTATTATCTTTTTTTACAATTTTGGGATAATCAAATATTATATTTCTAATATCCTCATCTGAAAATCTCACAATTTTTTGTTCTTCATTATTTTTATGTCTAAAATATTCTTTAATTCTTTGAACATTTTCTTTAGTAGTACTTTCAGACATAGTATAATTTCTGTTTTTTCCTTTTTCATCTAGTAACTTTTTTCTAATTTTCATAACTATTTGTCTATCTTGTTCTTCGTCTGAAAGTGCCATAAAATTTGTTTTATCAACTATTTTATAATTTCTAACTTCTTCTAGATCATTTTCAGTCTTTTTTCTTTGTTCAATAGAATGTCCCATATTTTTTCTTTTGGCCTCGGTATATACTTCTATCCCTTCTTTATTTTCATTAGCAATGTAATAACTTTTAACAATTCTATCAATCGTATGTATAGAAGTTTTTAATTCTTTTTCTATATCTTGTATTGTTATTTCTCCATTTAATACCTTTGGCAAATATTCATTTACAATAGTATTTTCAAACTTTTTTTCATCTCCGTGAAATTGTTTTAATCTACTTTTTGTTGTTTTTTTCATATTATATTTTTCAGGCATATATAACCTCCATTTATTCTTATGTGTTTTATCCATCTATTACATTTAAAATTTGTTTTTCTAAATCTTTAATTTTTTCATTAATTCTAAATATATCTTCATCTTTTAAATCTGGATTAACCATATCAGATTTTACATATTCATCCATATCTTTAAGCTCTGCTTTAACCTTTTCTAATCTATTCATTACTTCATCTCTTAAGGTTACTGGAAGTTTCTTCTCGATTTTATTTATTACTTTAATGTCATCATTTAATTCATATGTTTCTCCAAAATCTGGTATTATAGTATTTATTCCAGCTTCGTTTACTATTTTTTCTTGTAATACTTTTTGAGACTCTTCTTCACCATGTACTAAAAAGATATGTTTTGGTTTTGTTATAAATGAATAAATAAAATTCATAAGCCATTCTTGATCAGCATGACCAGAATATCCCTCTATATATTCAATTCTTGCATTTACTGCAATTTCTTCACCAAATATTTTTACTTTTTTTGCCCCATTTACTATACTATATCCTAATGTCCCTGGTGCTTGGTATCCTACAAAAAGTATTGTACTTTTTGGATTCCATAAATTATGTTTTAAATGATGTTTGATTCTACCTACTTCGCACATTCCACTAGCTGATATAATTATAGCTGGAGTATTGTCTTCATTTAATGCTTTAGATTCTTCTGTTGTCATTGCAAATTTAAGTCCTGGAAATTCTAATGGATTATCTCCTCTTAATATTTCTTCTTTTATTTCATCTTCAAATAATTCTGTATTATCTTTAAATACTTCTGTTGCTGAAATAGCAAGTGGACTATCAACATAAACAGGTGCATTCATTAATGTTTGGTATTCTCTAATAAATTCTTCATCATCTTTGTTTTCTTTTAATTTATTTAGTTCATATAGAATTTCTTGTGTTCTACCAACTGCAAATGATGGAATTACTACAGTTCCCCCATTATCTAAAGTTTCTGAAACAATTTTTAAGAACATTTCTGCTTTTTCATCATTTCTAACATGTAATCTACTTCCATATGTTGATTCCATAACAAGATAATCTGCACTTTCAATCATTGTTGGAGAATCTAAAAGAGGAATATCATTATTGCCTATATCTCCTGTAAATACAGTTTTAATTTCTTTTCCATCTTCTTTTACCCATAATTCAATTATACTAGATCCTAACATATGTCCTGCATCATTATATCTAACATGAATATTTTCGTCTATTTCAACTATTTCATCATATTTAACAGCTTTAAATATTTTTAAACATCTAGCCGCTTGTTCTGCTGTATATAGTGGTTCTCGTGGTTCTAATCCTTTTCTTATTCTTTTTTTGTTTTTCCATTGGCTTTCCATTTCTTGTATATGTCCGCTATCTGGTAACATTAATGCACATAAATCACATGTTGCCTTATGAGCATATATTGGATTTCTAAATCCTTCATTATATAATTTTGGAATTCTTCCTGAATGGTCGATATGCGCATGTGTTAAAAGCATGAAATCAATCTCTGTTGGATTAAATTCAAAATCTTGTACATTCTCTTCTTCAAGCTCTGAACTTCCTTGCCACATCCCACAATCAACTAAGAATTTTTTTCCTGCAGCTTCTACTAAATAATTTGAACCTGTAACTGTTTTTGTCGCTCCTAAAAATGTAATTTTCATATTCTATCACCTTTCTTATCTATGCATTAAATAATTTAATATTTTTATTAGTTTTTATTAATAATCCATTGGTATCTATTTGATTTAAATCACATATTTTAATTTTTTCTTCAAATACATTTTCATCAAACATTTGAAAAAACACTTCATTATTTTCAATTTTAATATTTATTTCTATATTGTATAAATCAATTATTCGTGTATTAAAAATATTTTTAAAAATACTATAATCAAACATTTCATTATTAGAAATTTGTATTAATTCTCTTTCATAAACAGCTTTAAGTATTAACATATGTGAAACTTCATCAATCTTTTGTGTTAGTTCTTTTATATCATTAATATATTGTTTTTTACCATATGGTAAATTAGTATAATATCTAAATTCATATAATAGTTTTTTAATTTCTTCTTTTGTTTTTGCATTTTGTATTTTTATCTTAAAACATTCTAAAAATTTATCTTGAAATTCTAAAAGTTCATTTTTTATATTTGTTTCTAAAGTATCATGATTGCCATTTTCTAATAATTTTAAATATTCATATTTATTTTCTAAATCATTTTTGTATTTAACAAACTTTTGAGGTGTCAGCATTTCATTATATAACTTACGTTTTTTTATTAAATTCTCTCTTTCTCTTCTCATAGCATCAGCTAAGATTTTCATACTAAATATTTTTCTATCCAATGGCAGTTTTTCATTTCTTTTTTTGTATTCTTGTTGTAATAATATTTTATCATTCAAAGTTTCATCTATTTTTCTTATTTGCTTATTTATATCTTTCTTTCGTTTTGTTACCTCTTTTATAAATTCTTTTTTATCACGTATTTGGTTTAATTTTCTTTCTATATTTTCCTTATCTTTAAACAATGGTACTAACACTTCTTTATTATATTTCATATCAAGATATACAGATAATTTACAAATAATATCTATTAACTCGTCTGAAATTTCTTTTCCATAAGTTTCTTCTAATTTAGTAACAAACAATTCATAATAATCTATAATAAATTCTTTATTATAAATCCAATCATTTAAAAATTTAGCTCCTACCAATATTCTTAAAACTTGATATACTAAATTATGTTCTATACTTTCAATTTCTTTTGTAACTGTTGACCATGAAAATCCATTAAAATCTCGTAATGGTTCAACAGTATTAATATTATTACCAGTATTTAATAAATCAGATAAAGTAACATTAATAACATCATATTTATCTTTTATAATAATATCTTTTTTACATATTTTTGAAAGTGCATATAATAAATTTCTTTCAATTGGATAACATATAATTTTCTTATTTTTCTTATCTACAAAAAAAGACTTGTTATTTAAAACACTAGCCTCTTCAGAATTCATTTTTACAATTTTAATTTCATTAACATTATTTTCTATTATATTTATAATCATTTGTAAAAACTCATCTTTTGGCATAACATTACGTTTAACATGTTCATAATCTTTATATGCAGCTTCAATCTTATACAAAATTGTAAGGAGTATGTTTTTTGTATTCTCATCAAAAGGCTTTGTTTCCAAGAGTAATTCTAATTCATTATTATAATTTTTCTTTACAATTTTATCCAAAAACTTTTCTTTTTTCTTTTGCAAAACATATCTCCTTTCTTTAGTATTTTATCCAAATTTATACGCTTTTATTATATATTATTTATCATTTTGTTGCAAGCAATTTCAAGATGTTTTTTCTATTTTTAAACCTGCTTTCGGGGACACTTCAAAAAAACAGGTCAAATAAAAAATATATAAAAAAACGGAGTATATATATACTCCGAGAATTTAGCATTTTGAGAAATCTGTTTTTTTGAAGTGTCCCCGAAAGCAGCTATTCTTCAACATTATTTGTTGACATTTTTAATTCTTTTAGTTTTTCTAATGTCATTAATACTTCTCTTGGTTTACTTCCTTGATATCCTGAAATTACTCCTCTTTCTTCCATTTGATCAATTATTCTTCCTGCTCTTGCATATCCTACTTTGAATTTTCTTTGAATAAATGATGTTGATGCTTGTCCTGTTTCAACAACAGTTTCTATTGCATCCATTAAGAATGGATCTGTTTCATCTCCATCTTCTTTTTCCATAGCAATTTCTTTATCAGTTTTTTGACTATTTTCTATAGTTTCTAATATATCTTCACTATATGTAGCTGTACCATTTTGTTTTATAAAGTCAACTATTTTTTCTACTTCTTCATCTGATACAAATGCACCTTGAACTCTGGATGGTTTTGCAGCACCTGCTGGGAAAAATAACATATCTCCTTTTCCAAGTAATTTTTCTGCTCCAACACTATCTAATATTGTTCTAGAATCAACTTGAGATGATACCGCAAATGCAATTCTTGATGGAACATTTGCTTTTATTAAACCAGTGATTACATCAACTGATGGTCTTTGGGTAGCTATTACTAAGTGCATTCCAGCAGCTCTAGCTTTTTGTGCTAAACGACATATTGATTCTTCAACGTCTTTTGCTGCAACCATCATTAAGTCTGCAAGCTCATCAACTATTACTACTATTTGTGGTAATTTTCCTGCTTGTCCATCTTTTTCTACAGCTTTATTGTATCCAACTAAGTCTCTTACACCTTTTCCAGCAAATAAGTTGTATCTGTTATCCATCTCTTGAACAGCCCACGCTAATGCTCCTGCAGCTTTTTTAGGATCTGTTACAACTGGTATTAATAAATGTGGTATTCCATTATATACTGAAAGTTCAACAACTTTTGGATCTACCATAACAAGTTTTACTTCACTTGGTTTCGCCTTATAAATTATACTTGTAATAATTGTGTTAATACATACACTCTTACCAGAACCAGTTGATCCTGCTATTAATACGTGAGGCATCTTAGCAATATCAGCAAGTTGAATATTTCCCGCAACATCTTTTCCAAGTGCTACTGTTAATTTAGATTTACTATCTTCAAAATCATCACTTTCTAATACATCTCTTAAATGAACAGCTTGTTTTTCTTTATTTGGAACTTCTATTCCTACAGCTTGTTTTCCTGGAATAGGAGCTTCTATTCTTATTGTTTCTGCTGCTAAATTTAGAGCTATATCATCTGCTAAATTAGCAATTTTGCTTACCCTTACGCCTTCTGCTGGTTTTAATTCATATCGAGTTATTGCTGGACCAACAGATACATTTTCAACTTTAGCTGAAACCCCAAAGCTATATAACGTTTTTTGTAATTTGGCAGCTGTATCAGTTAAAGCTTTTGCTCCTCCTTTTAATCCTTTAGAATTTCCTTTTGATAATATTTCTACAGGTGGATATTCATAATTTTCATCTTCTACTGTTATAGTATGTTCTAATTGTAACACTTCTTTGGTTTTATCTTCTTTTTGTTCTTCTTCTTGTTTAAACAAATTATTTTCGATTACATCTGGTTGCATTTCTTGTTTTTCAGGAGTTTTCATTCCTAAAGGAACTAAATCATCTGCATCATGATTATATTTTTTTAATTTTTTATTTTCATGATTTCCTAATAATTTTCCTCCAAAATTAATTTTAATTTGTTCTGGCTCAGCTTCATCGTCCAAGTCCATATCCATATTTTTAGTTTTTTCATTCTTCTTATTTTTCATTTCAGCTATTCTCTTTGCTCTTTCGATTTCTTTTTGTTCTCTAGCTTCCATCTTTTCTTCTTGCTTTTGTTCTTGTCTTTCTTGATGTTTTTCAACTAATAAACTTATCATTTCAGCAATATTTAATCCAAAAGTATTTACAGCTAAAACTACTGCAATTCCTATAAATAATATTATTGTTCCAACATTTCCTATTAATTTTGCAAGTGGTATCGCAAGTAATGCTCCCAATGCTCCTCCACCATTTCCTTGTGAACCAATATAATATGCATCTTTTAATGCTTCTGAAATTTCTTTTCCAGAGCTTAATTCTCCTGATGATATTTGAATAACACTCATTACTACCGAAATGCTTATTAAAACTATTCCAAATTTAACTAATTTCGAAGTAACATATTCATTATCAGCACAAGCTAATTTTATCGCAACCCCTATAATTCCTACTGGTAATAGTAATCTCGAAACTCCCATCATTCCGCCTAAAATTTCATTTAGTGTTACTCCTATTGTTCCAGATCTTGTATATATTAAAAATCCCAATAAAATACCAACTATAATTAATACTATAATTGATAAGTTTTCATTTGAAGCTTTTGAAGCTCTTTTACCGGTATTTTTTCTTTTCGTATATCTTCTTTTTTTTGCCATATATTTCGACCTCACTTTTTTATTTTTAACATCCGTATCTAGTTAATAAAAGTCAGTATACAAAAGTCAATTTTCATTTTCTGACTTCTGATATCTGACTTTTAGTAAATCCTAATTATTTTAATTCTTTTCTACTATTTTGTATAGTCTTTAATGTATCTTCTAATGAAATTTGCATTAATTTAAGGGCTTCGCTCATATTAGTTTCAATTTTTCCTAAAGTATCTGTTAATACATTTTCTGTATTTTCTAAAATATTATCAGCATATTCTTTAGTTCCTCTTGAAATTTCTCTAGACATTTCATTTGCTGTTTCGATGATTTCAGTTTTTTGATCATAAGCTTTTCTTGTAATTTCATGTTCATCAATCATAGCTATAATTCTATTTTCTGCTTCTTTAACAATACCATCTGCTTCTTTTTGTGCTTCAAGCAATATTCTTTGTCTTTCTTCTTTTACCCATTTTGCTTGTTTTAATTCATCTGGTAATTTCAATCTAATTTCTTTAATTAAATCTAATATGTCATCTTTATTAACAATTACTTTTGTTGAAAATGGCACTCCTCTACTATTTTCTAATAAATCTTCTAATGTCTCTAATAATGTAAAAATTTCCATAACTGGCCCCTTTCTAATTTGTCTTGTAAAACAAAAGACTTACTCTTCCGTATTTTTTAAAATTAAATTCCGTTAAACCTAATTTTTCAAGTTGGTTTTCCACAATTTGTTCTATATCTGTTTCTAAAATTATAATTGTTTCTTTTTTTATCAATTCTTTTTCTATTAATAACTTCAATGATTTATAAATAAAATCTGTTTTATATGGTGGATCAAGATAAATTATATCAAACTTATCCACAAGTTTGTCACATATACACTTTTCAAAATCCATATTATATAATGTTACACTATCATTAAGTCTTGTCTTCTCCAAATTTTTATTTATAATATTTATAGCTTCTTTAGATTTTTCACACATCACTACTTTCTTAGCTCCGCGACTTGCAGCTTCAATTCCAATAGCTCCACTTCCTGCAAACAAATCTAAAAATATACTATCCTTAATATCAAAATTTATTATATTAAATAATGACTCTTTCACTCTATCTAGTGTTGGTCTTGTGTCTAATCCTTCAAGAGTATAAAGTTTTGTTCCTCTTAAGTTTCCACTTATTACTCGCATGTCTTATATTACTCCTATGCTAATATTTTATTCTTTTTTGCAATAATGTCAATAGAATTAACGTAATTGTAACATACATTTAACTTTGTTGTAATAATTTGTAAATCTTGTAATAAAATGTAATATAACATACAAAAAGACTATCAAAAATTAAATGATAGTCTTTAGTAAAAAAATTCCAAAATAAAATTAATTATCTTTATTAACTTCCTTTAGCAATTCTAATTGTGAAATTAATAATGATTCCATTTTAGCTTTATATATATCAAATTGTTTTTTTATGTCTTCTAGAGCTTGTTCTTTTAAAGTTATTTCATTGTTTAATTCATTAACACGTTTTTCAGACAAAGCCTTAGCGTCATTAATAATTTGCTCTGCTTTTTGTTTAGCAACACTTTTTACTTCTTCTGAAGTTTCTTGTGCCATTAATAATGTATTTTGTAATGTTGATTCAATTGATTTATAATGATTTAAGCTAGCTGTTAATTCTTCAACTTTAGCCTTTAATTCTGTTATTTCTTTATAGTTTTTACTATAATCAACAGTTAAATCATCCAAAAAATCGTCAACTTCTTCAACACTATATCCATTCATCATTTGTTTTCCAAATTTTTTATTCTCAATATCTAATGGTGTTATCATTTTCTTCCTCCTATGAATAGATTAAATTAGTTAACTCCGTTGTTTTTTAACCAAGAAACTGAAAGTTTGCTTTTCATTTCTTCTCTAGCCATTTCATTTGTTATTTCATAATTTGATGGTGCTACTAAAAAGATAGAGTTAGATACTTTTTGAATGTATCCATCTAGTGCATAAACTCCACCACTAATAAAATCAACTATTCTTCTAGCTACATCTTTGTTAACATATTCTAAGTTAACTATTACAGATTTCTTTTCTTTTAAGAAACTGCATATTTCATCTGATTGTTCGAAAGTAGTTGGTTGTGATATAACCATTTTTATAGAATTACCTTGTGTTTGAGGCATTGCTACAACTTTGTTTTTTCTTCCAAATAATTTTTTATCTTCTTCATAATCTTCTTCTTCATCATAATCATATACGTTTTCTTCATCAATTTCCTCTGGTTCTGCTGAATCCATTCCAAACAAATCCCAAACTTTACTCATTAGCGCTCCTGCCATAAAAAAACCTCCTAATTTTTTAATTCCTTTGTATTTTTTTCTGTTATAAGTATCTACTTTTTTTAATTTATTGTCAAGACTTTTTATTAATGTTTTTAAATTTTAATATTTTTGTAATATTTTTGTAACATTATTCCATTTTATCTAAATCTGGATTTAAAATCACTTCATCATATAAAGCTATTCCCTTATAATTATTTATATCTTTATTAGACAAACCTAGTTTTTCTAGTTCATCTATCTTATAATTTTCAATTATAGTATATTTTTCATTAGCCATATCTTTACCTTTTTTATTGGCAACTTTAATTAAAACTTTACGAGAATATCCTGCTCTCTTTCGAACAACATATTTTAAACCATCTTTTTCTACAATAGCTTGATTTGGAACTTTAAATCCTGAATAACTAAACCAAATCAAATCAAATGATATTTTTCTATAATTTATCAATTCTGTAATTTCATTGTTAACTTCTATCACTATTAAGTTCTTACCATTTTCTTCATGTTTTACATATGTTATTTTAGCATCTATTTCTGAATTATTTGATAATCTAACTTTTATTTTGTCGCCAGCTTCTGCTATTTTAGCTTGTTCAGAATTAGATATTGTAGCTATGTAACATGTGAAATTATCAATTATCTTTCCACACTCATTATTTGTTGCAATTATTTTTCCAGTATTTATTCCTAAATTATTCAAATATTCTTCAGTTAAACTTTCCAAATTATTTGGTGTCAATGTTTCCTCTAATCCATCAACTCTATATGAAACTATTCCGCTTTTTGTTGCTTTTACATACTCTGCTCCAGAATTCAATTCATTTTCATATCCTGCTCTTTCATCTATTAATTGTTTTAAATATGATCCTTTTGGACTAGATTCACCTGCTATTTTAGCTTTTTTTGCAACAAGTTCGCTAATTTCTTTTTTATATTCATTAATTTTCGAACTATCTGTCATCTTATTTAATTCAGCAACTTTCACATCAATTTGATTTTCAATTGTTTTTACATCTGAAGACAATATATCTGTTGTTTCTTTCATAGCCTCCTGAATTTTACCATCTAAATCAGAAATTTTTTGTTTTAAATTTTCTTCATTTTGACTATAATATCTAAATACTGATTCATTTGCTCCTACCTTTTCCCCTTCAGCCTTTATCTGTTGCATTCCATTTTTATAGTTTTCACCCTTTATAACTTTTTCATCTCTTATAATATATCCAATATTGGTTTCTTCAAGATATATTTTCCCTTGTTCTACTGTAAAAGTTTTTGATTGTTCTGATGTAAGTAAGAAAATAGCATATAAAACATATATAATTATTAATACTAAAGCAACAAAAACAATAATTTTATTATTCTTTTTCTTTGTTTTCATTTTTACTCTTGTATTCTTTTCATTATTTTTATCTTCTATTTCGTTCAATTTATACCCTCCAAAATAATGTCAATATTATTTTGTATATCATTTTGACCATCAAGCCATATTGTTTGTTTATTTTTTCTAAACCAAGTCATTTGTCTTTTGGCATATCTTCTTGTTTCCATTTTAATTTTTTCAATCATTTCTTCTTTGCTATACTTTCCGTCTAAATAATCAACTACTTCTTTATATCCAAGTCCTTGCATAGCTGTTGGAAATTTATTATATTTTTTTCTAATGTTTTCTACTTCTTCAACTAACCCTTGGTTCATCATAATGTCAACTCTTTTATTAATTCTTTCATAAAGTTTTTCTCTTTCCCAATTTATAGCAAAAACTCTGTAATCATATTCTACTTCTTTTCTTGATTCCGCTTCTTGCTCGGTTTTAGTTTTTCCAGTAGCATGATATATTTCTAAAATTCTTATTATCCTTTTTTGATCATTTGGACTTATTTTTTCTATTGCATCTGGGTCAATTTTTTTCGCCTTATCATACAATTTTTCTAATCCTTCTTTTTGGGCAATTGTTTCTAATTTTTTTCTATATTCTTCATCCAATTTGATGTCATTATATTCTATTTCATATATCAAGCTATCTATATATAAACCTGTCCCACCTACAACTATTGGTGTCTTTCCTTTTTCTAATATTTCTTTAATTGCAATTTTAGCATCTTTTTTAAAATTTGCAACGCTATATCTTTCATCTGGTGAAACAAAATCTATTAAATAGTGTTTTATTCCTTGCATCTCTTCTTCAACTGGTTTAGCTGTGCCAATTGTCATATCTTTATAAATTTGCATAGAATCACATGACACAACTTCACCATTTATTTTTTTGGCAAGTTCTACTCCAAGTGCTGTTTTTCCTGAAGCAGTTGGTCCACATATAACTATTACTTTTTGTTTTTGCTGCATTAATATTTCCTTCTTTCTACTGCATTACATTTTCACTATTTTATTATTTCTATTTTTTTATAGCAAGCATATTTAAAATTCCTTGTTGTATACTTTTGAAATATCCACATTCCAAAAATAACAATATTATAAATATAACTAAAATAATCATAATCTTTGTAGTAGCATTTTCTTTTTTAGTTTCTTTTTCAAATACTCCATTAATTGTTTTACAAATCATAGGCATTACTATAATTCCATTTACTAATGTAAATAATAACACAAATACATTTTTTATTAACTCTTTTTCATCTTGTATTTCATATAATATATCTTTTTGAGAAATATTAAATATAATTAAAGTGATTATATATATTAGCAAAAGTAAAACTATTATTATTGCAACTTTCTTTGATTTTTCAATATTTCCAAGATTATGCCATGTCCAACTTAATAAAATCAAAAATACTGAAATCACTAATGTAATTATTATCGGCATAATAGTATTCTCCTATTTTCTAGAAAATTTTCTTTCTATATCGTATTTAGTCATCTTTATTGCTATTGGTTTATCATAATTTAATTCAAATGGATTAGGTAATACTAATAATTCATCCATTAATCCATCAATTTCTTCTTTAGATTTTTTTATAGGTGTATTTTGTGCAACTTTTGAAGCTATAATTCCCATAAATTTTTCTTCTTTTTCTTGTTTAGATGTCCTTGCAACCGTATTTATTTCATCAAGAATTTCAATAAATAATTGTTTTGTGTCTAGTTCCATACAAATTGTAGGAACACCTGTAAGTTTTAGTGTATTATCACCAAATTCTTCAAATGAAAATCCTGCTTCTGCAAGCAATTCTTGATTTTCTTTCATTATTTCTCTTTCTTTTGAAGAAAGCTCAATTATATCTGGTAATAAAAGCATTTGAGAATCTTTGTCTGTTCTATTATAATAACTCTTTTTAATTTTTTCATAAATAACTTTTTCTTTTGCTGTATTAACATTAATAATGTACATTTCTTTTTCTATTTCTGCTATTATATAATTATCAAATGCTACTCCTATAAATTTATATATAGGCTTTTGATATTTGCTTATTCCCTCAAATACAGAAACATTATCTTTCAAAATATCTACTGCTTCAAATCTTGTATCTTTTGCTTGTGTTTTTTCATCAGATATTATTGCTGTTCCAAATAGTTTTTCATACATCTGGCTAAATTCACTTGATGTTGAATTACTTGTTTCAGCTACATTATCTATTTTTTCATCATCATTATCATTTAAGCTTATTGAAGTGTCTGCAGCTGCATCTATATCCGCACTTACATCTGCTTTTTGAAAAGCTTTTGGCATTTGCTCATCATCATAAGAATTATTATATGTTTTATCCGCTTCTACCTTTTCATTTTCTTTTTCAGGTTCCACCCTATCACTATTAGCATTTATATTATTATAAATATCCACAACAGGTATTTTTTGAGTTTCTTGGTCATCAATATTTACTTTTTCATATGTTATTTCATCATGTAATTCAGTTGTTTTATTATCTTCCAAATTATTTTCTACTTCTAATGTTTCTGGAATTTTGATTGTTTCAATATCATTTGTACTTAAATTTTCGATTTCCATTTTGGGTTCTAATTTTTCAATAGTTGGAATAGCTTGCGTTTCATCTAACTTACGTAGATTTTCTCTTATCAAATCAAATTTTTGATTTATTTGATTATTATCAGCTTTATTTTCAACAACAATATTTTCTTCTAAACTCTCACCCTTTGTTTCTTCAGGAGAGCTTTCTTTAAATGCATATGGTATTATTTTTTCTGCAACTTCTTGTTCTTGAAAACTTTCTTCATTTGATTCTTGGAAATCCATTACATTTTCAGTTTTATTTTCTTCTTCAATCGGTGCTTTAATTTCTACTTTTTTATTATATATTTCTGGATGTAATTGTCTTAATAAATCTTCTATTTTATCTTTATTTTCTCCAACATATGTATATGTCTTACCATCTGGTAAATTAGATTGAATTTCCTCTTCTTTTACAGTTACTACTTCTTCGGTTTTCAATTCTCTTTTTTGGTTTTCAATATCATTATCTTTTTGAATCTCATTTTTCATTTTTCTTAATTCATCTAAAACATCTGATGTATTTACTGCATCTTCATTGTTATTAATTGTATTATCGTTTTCTTGTTTTTCAACACTCAAATTTTGAGATTGGAATTTAGGAAATTCTTCTCCTGTTTTTTCTTTATATAAATCTTCGATTATATTTGTATCATTTCCCCCAAAGTTTTTCACGCTCTTATTTTTCTTCCACCCAAAAAATCCTAAGCCTTTTGGTTTTTCATCCTCAAAAGTATCTATTGATTTTCTTGGATAATAATCATTACTGCTTTGAATTATTATATTATCAACTTTAGTTATTGTTTCTGCTGGCATATAATTTGGATCTTTTTCAAGTCCATCTTTTATTGCATGATATATTGCTTGGAAAACTTTACTTTCTTCCTCAAATCTAACTTCTAATTTTGCCGGATGAACATTAACATCAACTTTTGATGGATTCATTTCTAAATTTAAAACAACAAATCCAAATTTTCCTGCTTCTATTTGTCCTTTATATGCTTGTTCTGTTGCTGCAGTTAATATTCTATCTTTTACATATCTTTTATTTACAAAGAATAATTGATTACTTCTGTTTGATCTTGCAATCTCTGGTTTTCCTATAACTCCTTTTACAATTATATCTTCATAATTATAATTTACCTCTACTATACCTTGTGCAATATCTCTCCCGTAAATATTATAAATTACACTTTTCAAATCTCCATTTCCAGCTGTTTGTATAATTGTTTTCCCAGAATTAATTAATTTAAATGCAATATTAGGATTAACTAATGCTAATCTCGTAACTACATCTTCTATATATCCAGTTTCTGTATAATCCTTTTTCAAGAATTTATATCTTACAGGTGTATTGAAAAATAAGTTCTTAACTGTAACTGTTGTCCCTGTTTGGCATCCTGTTTCTTCTTTTTGTAATATTGTTCCACCTTCTACGACAATTTTATATCCTATATCTTGTTCAGCCGTCTTTGAAACTAATTCAACATTGGCAATAGCAGCTATGCTTGCCATTGCTTCTCCACGAAATCCCATAGAAGTAACTGTATTCAAATCTTCAGCAGATCTTATTTTACTTGTTGCATGTCTTTCAAAAGTCATTTCTAAATCATCTTTAGCAATCCCTTTACCATTATCAGTTATTTTTATATATGAAATTCCACCATTTCTTATATCTATTGTTATATTAGTTGCTCCAGCATCAATTGAATTTTCCACCATCTCTTTTATAACAGATGCAGGTCTTTCAATAACTTCTCCAGCAGCAATTTTATTTATAGTTAATTCATCTAGTAAAACTATTTTCCCCATATTGGTCCCTCCAAATTATTATAGTTTTATTTTATCTTAGTAATTATATCATTACTTTTTTAATTTTGTATAGCTTTTTTATAAATTTTTTCGTTTTTGTATTTCTCTTAAGTTGACTAAATTGTTCTTCCCTTGTATAATAGTGCAAAAGGAGTTTTTACAATGAATAGAACATGTTTAGAAAAATTAGAATATAATCAAATAATAAATAAATTATCATCTTATTGTGTTACATATTTAGGAAAAAAATTTGCTAATGAGTTAACTCCATCTAATGATAAATCTAATATATTAGATATGATTAACCAAACAAATGAAGGAGTAAGTGTATTATATAAAGCTTCTACACCTCCTATTTCTGAAATGGCAGATATTACTATATATTTAAAAACATTAGAATCAGATGGAATTCTTACATTAAAAGCAATTTTAGATTTAGCAAATATTTTAAAACAAGCTAATGAATTAAAAAAATATTTTTACCAAGATTTTATAAATCCAGATGATTTTCCAATCTTAAATAATTATTTTTCTTTGCTTTATAGTAATGAATCAATGTGTACAAAGATATTTAAATGTATAATAGATGAAAATACAGTTGCTGATGATGCCTCTACCGAATTAAAAAACATCAGACGTAAACAAAGGAAAATTGAACAAGATATAAAATCTTCATTAAATAATTTTTTACACTCACATTCAAAATATATCCAAGAAAATGTTATAACAATTAGAAATGATAGATTTGTTATACCTGTTAAGGAAGAATACAGAAGTCAAATAAAAGGATTTACTCATGATATCTCAAGTACAGGTGCCACTGTTTTTATAGAGCCTATTTTAGTTTTTGATATGAATAATGAGCTTAATAATTTAAAAATAGAAGAAAAAATCGAAATCGAAAAAATAATAAAAGATTTATCTAATTCTTTTGTACCTTATATAGAAAATTTAAAAAATGATTCTGATATTATAGGAACTTTAGATTTTATATTTGGTAAAGCAAAATATTCAAAATATTTAAACGCAGTTATGCCCATAATTAATGATAGAAAACTAATAGACTTAAAATCAGCAAGACACCCTTTATTAAATCAAAACACTGCTGTACCAATTAATATAACAATTGGAAACGACTATACTAGTTTAATTATTACTGGTCCAAACACTGGTGGAAAAACTGTCACATTAAAAACTGTTGGTTTAATTACATTAATGGCTTGTAGTGGACTCAATATTCCAACTGATGAAGGTTCATCAATTTTTATATTTGATAACGTCTTTGCGGATATTGGTGATGATCAAAGTATTAGTGATTCATTAAGTACTTTTTCATCTCACATTTTAAATATATCTCAAATAACGAAAGAAGCTTCTTCTAATTCATTAATATTAGTTGATGAACTTGGTTCAGGAACTGACCCTGTAGAAGGAGCAAATCTTGCAATTAGCATTTTAGACTTTTTCAAAAAACTAAACTGTATCACTATTGCAACAACACATTATCAAGAATTAAAAAAATATGCATTAGTTACTAAAGGATTTGAAAATGCCTCAGTAGAATTTGATTTAGAAACACTTTCTCCTACTTATAAACTTTTAATTGGTGTGCCTGGAAAAAGTAATGCATTTGAAATAAGCAAAAAACTTGGTTTAGATGAAACAATCATAACTAACGCAAAAGCACTTTTAAATTCTGATGATATTAAATTCGAAACAGTTTTAAAAAATATTTATGACGATAAGATTCAAATAGAAAATGATAAACTTAAGATTGAATCTGAATTATCTGAGATTTCTATCTTAAAGAAAAAATTAGAAAAAGAAAGTACTGAAAAAGAATTAAAAGCTATAGAACTTATAAATTCTGCCAAAATGGAAGCACGTAATATACTTATTAATGCTAAAGAAGATGCAAATGAAGTAATTAGACAAATAAATTTAGAATCATCATCTAAGAATTTAAACAATTTAAGAAATTCTTTAAATGATAAAATTAATAATTTACAATTAATAAAAAATAATTCAAACATAAATACAACAAAAGCAATTCCAAAAGACGAAATTAAACCTAATCTCAATGTTTTTGTTACAACATTTAACCAAGATGGAATTGTTCTTTCAAATGTTTCAAAATCAGATGAAGTACAAGTTCAAATTGGAAATATGAAAACAAATATAAATATAAAATATCTAGAAAGAAGCAGAAAAATTTCTGACTCAAATAAAAACAATAATTCTAAAAAATCTAAAAATTCTAGTTATAGTTACAATATTTCAAAAACTAGATCAATCAATTCTGAAATAAATGTAATTGGACAAACAGTTGCAGATGCTGTATTAATAGTAGATAAATTTTTAGATGACTGTTCTTTAGCCAAACTCCAAACGGCAAGAATTATTCACGGAAAAGGAACAGGAAAATTAAAAAGTGGTATACATGCCTTTTTGAAAACTAACCCTCATGTAAAAAGCTTTAGAATAGGAACTTATGGTGAAGGTGAAATGGGTGTTACTGTCGTAGAATTAAAATAATAAATAAACAGTCCGAGCATATTGCACGGACTGTTTTGCTTTATGGCATCTGGAATGACTTACAGAACAGCTTTAATTCGCTCATCGTCTTGAACTGAGCAAATACTGCGATTCCATTAGGATAATCTACATTTACTTTCGGATATGGTCTGTTGCTGGTCTCTTCACAAGGCACAAGTTGTAATTTATTACATTTTACAAACTTGAGCATAAATGATATCAGCTCGCTTTGTTCCACATCCTTGCTAAACAATATATCAACCTTTACTGTAGGAGTATAGTACCCCCGTGTTTCCGAAAATCCGACCAGTATGTCTGCCATTTTACAGCACCTCCATATATTAGATTAGTTTTAATTATAGCATATTTTTGTGTTTTTTTCAAACAAAAAGCTGTTGAACATTTAATAACTAAATCTTCAACAGCTTTTTTCTTTTTTAAAACTTAGAATTTACATAATTGAGAATAAATTTATCAACCTCCGCTTCAGTTTCAAACAGCAAATGTATAGCAATCCCATATTCATCTTCCTCATTAAGTTCTGGTAAATTTAAAATATCATTCTCCATATATGCTGTTATTCCGTTATAATTGTTAATCGCATTATCAATCATATCTAAAATAACTACAAATATGTCTTTACCATCTTCAAATTTAGTACTTAAGAGTTGGATTTTTACTAAAGGATATTGCTGGTATTGCTTTAGCTTAAGCCGTATCTTTCCTCTCATATAAATCCCTCCTATAAAAAGTTTTATATATTATATCAATTTTTTAGTATTTTTTCAATAGATATAAGAACTTATACATATTTTTCTACTAAAACTACAGTTCTTCCGCTTCTTGTGTTTCCAACAAAATCTTTTATCACAAATCTTCCTTTTCCTCTAATTGTTAAAATATCATCTTTCTTTATTTGTTTTGATGCTTTTGTTTCACTTTTCCCATTTACAAAAACTCTTTCTTGATCAATAATTTCTACTGCTTTACTTCTAGAAGTTCTTGCTAAATCTGATACAAAATTATCTAATCTCAATGATGGAACAATTATTTTTATTTCCTCAACCTCTAATTTTCTAACTCGTATTTCTTTTAATTCTAAACTATTTATTTTACTATTTTGAAATCTTGTAAGACTTCCTAACTCTGATTCTAATATTTTTGAAAAATCATTTACAGTTATAATATCTGCTCCATCATCAAAGACTAAAATATCTCCTACCTTTTCTCTTTTTAATCCTAGCTTTACAATTCCGCCTAAGTAATTTCTATGAGTATATTTTCCTTTTTCTTCATCAGAAAGTTCAACTCTAACTATTTTTAAGAACTTATTATAATTCTTTTCAATCATTTCTAAAGTATATTTTTCTGGATAAACTATTAATATTTTTCTTTCAGCATCATCAAATCCTCCGAATAAAATATAATATCTAAAATCTATCTTCTTTAGAAATGTTTCAACTAAAGATATTTGATACATATCCAAAAAATCTGTTGTTTCAATTTTTTGTGATTTTTCCATCATGTTAATCTTATCTAATACTTGTGCTAATAACATTTTATCTTCTTGTCTTTTATAAGTATTTAAAATTTCTTGTTTTCCCATATCTTCTCCTTTAATTTGCTTGTATCCATTCACATATACTTTTTGAATCTAATCCATATTCTTCTTCTAATTCATTTACTTTTCCATGTTTTATAAATTCATCTGGATATGCAAAAGATTTAAATTTAATATCTTTTAAATTTTCATCGATAATTAACTCTTTCACTGCACTTGCTAAACCATTTATATTTGTTCCATCTTCAATCGTAATAACCTTTTTTGTTTTAATTATTGAAGTTTTAACTTTTTCCGTATCAAATGGTTTTAAAAATCTAGCATTAATTATTTCAACATTTATATTTTGTTTTTCTAACAATTTTGAAATTTCAATAGCTTTTGATACAGTTTTTCCTATTGCTATAATTGTTATATCTTTGCCATCTTTCAATATTTCAGATTTTCCTAATTCGATCTTTTTATGGGAATCAATTTTAACATTTGATTCTCCACCTCTTGGATATCTAATAACAACTGGCTTTCTTAGAACTAATACAAATTCCAACATTTGTTCTAATTCTTTAAAATCTGCTGGTGCCATAATTGTTAAATTAGGTATTAATCTAAACATAGACATATCCAGTAACCCTTGGTGCGTTTCTCCATCTTGTCCTACAATTCCTGCTCTATCAACACACATTATAACTGGTAAGTTTTGTATAGCTACATCATGTATTACTTGATCATAAGCTCTTTGATAAAAAGATGAATATATTGGGACAAAAGGAATTATCCCCTCTTTAGCCATTCCTGCTGCCAATGTTATAGCATGTTGTTCCGCAATTCCTACATCAAAAAATCTTTCTGGATATTGTTCTTTAAATTTCAAAAGTCCTGTTCCATCTGTCATTGATGCAGTTATAGCAACTATATTTTTATTATTTTTTGCAAGTTCAACTAATTTTTCACCAAACACTTGAGAATAATCTTTTCCCTTCTTTGTTTTTAATTCTCCCGTTTCTATATCAAATGGTGATATGGCATGAAATTTATTTGGATTTTCTTCTGCAAATTTATAACCTTTTCCTTTTTTAGTTAACACATGGATAAGAACAGGCCCTGCAACTCTTTTACTTAATTTAAAAATATTTTCTAATCTTTCTATATTATGCCCATCAACAGGACCTAAATATGTAAATCCTATATCTTCAAAATACATTTTTGGAATTATTAATTGTTTTATACTTCTTTTAAATCTACTAATAACCTTTACAGTAGGTTTCCCTATTACAGGGATTTTATTTGTTATTTTCTTTATGTAATTATTAGATTTTGTATATGTTCTCTTAGTTCTTAGTTTTCCTAAAAATCTATTCATTCCTCCAATACTTGGTGAAATACTCATTTCATTATCATTTAATATTACTTTTAGATTAGTCTTTCCAGCACCTGCATCGTTTAAAGCTTCTAGTGCCATTCCTCCTGTTAAAGCTCCATCTCCTATTACTGCCACTACACTATTTTCTTCATTTTTTATATCTCTTGCCCTAGCCATCCCAAGTGCAGCTGATATTGATGTACTACTATGTCCTGTATTAAAACAATCTGCTTTGTTTTCGTTTGTTTTTGGAAATCCAGCAATACCACCTAATTTTCTTATATTTTTTAATTCTTCTTTTCTTCCATTAATAATTTTATGTATATATGTTTGATGTCCTACATCCCAAACAATTTTATCTTTAGGTAAATCAAATACACTTTCTAAGGCAATTGTAAGTTCTACAACACCTAAATTAGAGGCTAAATGTCCTCCGTTTTTTGACACAACCTCTAATACATATTTTCTTATTTCATTAGCTAATATTTGTTTTTCATCTAAATTTAATTTTTTTAAGTCTTCAGATGAATTAATTTTTTCTAACATTTTTATCACCTAAAAAATTTTTTCAAAGCTTATTTTACCATAATATAGCCCATTTGTAAAGTTTTAAAAATCCTAATAAATCTATTTAAAATCTAAATAAATTCTATTTAATTTTACTATTATATTTATTTTATGATATAATACAGATAATACTAAAAACGAAGGAGGAATTTTTATGCCAACACCGCATAATGAAGCACAAATAGATGAAATTGCAAAAACAGTTATAATGCCAGGAGATCCATTAAGAGCAAAATACATTGCTGATAATTTTTTAGAAAATGCAACACTTGTAAATAAGGTAAGAGGTATGTTTGCTTATACTGGTTTCTATAAAGGAACTAGATTAACAGTTATGGCTTCTGGAATGGGAATACCAAGTATGGGAATTTACTCATATGAACTTTATCATTTTTATAATGTTGAAAATATAATACGTATAGGTACTTGTGGATCTTTAGTAGAAGATTTAGATTTATTAGATTTAATCTTAGTTGATAAATCATATACAGAAAGTAATTATGCATTAAGTCTAGATAGTATTGATAAGCATCTTGAAGATTCAAGTTCTTATTTAAATTTAATTATAGAATCCACTTCAAATGAAATAGGTATCAAATGTACAAAAGCATCATCACTTTGTAATGAATGTTTTGATCCATATATTCCAGAACTTGATAAAATGTTAGCTAGATTACCTAGTTCCCCTAAACTTAGCGCATGTGAAATGGAAGCATTTTCTTTATTCTATAATGCAAAAAGAGAAGGGAAAAATGCAGCTTGTCTATTAAGTGTTGTTGATACACTAACAAATAAAAAAGGGTTATCACCTGAACAAAGACAAAATGGATTAAATGCTATGATTAAATTAGCATTAGAAAGTGCTATAAAATTATAAAATAAAAATTGTAAAATAAAAAATGATAGTTTTTCTATCATTTTTTATTTACCTTTTATTCTATTTTTTTATAGCTAATACTTTATATTTCATAATACCAGCTGGTGCATTTACTTCTACTGTTTCATTTTTTCTTGCACCTAATAAAGCCTTTCCTAAAGGTGATTCATTAGAAATTTTATTTTCAGCAAGATTTACTTCTGTTGATCCAACTATTGTATAATCTAACTTTTCATCAAATTCTACATCTAAAACTTTAATAGTATTTCCTATTTGAACAGTTTCTGTATCTATTTCTTTTTCATCTATTATTTTTGCATGTCTAACTTTATTTTCAAATTCAGCGATTTTAGCTTCATTTTCTGCTTGTGCATTTTTAGCTTCATCATATTCTGAATTTTCTGATAAATCACCAAATCCTAATGCAACTTTTATTCTTTCTGCAATTTCAGCTCTTTTTTCTGTTCTTAAATAATTTAATTCTTTTTCTAATTTATCAAACCCTTCTTGAGTTAATATTACTTCTTTTTCTTCCATTTTAAATTCTCCTTCCCCATAAAGCATTGTCTTTAAAATCTTTTTATATATTACGGCAGTTTTGATATTTTGTCAAGATAATTTTATAAAATTATTTTAACAAGTCTTTAGCACCTTTTAAATAATCATATCCTGAAAATACTGTAGCAATTGTTTGAATTATCATCATTAATGTTGTAAAAATATTTAATACAAGTGCAAATCCTTGTAATGTTCCATTAAAACATGTACCAAAAGCATTTACATCAACAAATGCAAATATTATTGCCACCATTTGAGTAACAGTTTTTAATTTTCCCCAAGTAGATGCTGCAATTACTTTTCCACCTTTTTCTACTGCTACCAATCTATATCCTGAAACAATAAATTCTCTTGCTAAAACAATAATTGGTATCCATACTGGTAATTTAAATGCACTTAAATCAACAAGAATTAACATAGCAGAAAGAACTAATATCTTATCTGCTAATGGATCTAAAAATTTTCCAAATGTAGTTATTTGATTATTTTTTCTTGCTAAATATCCATCTAATTTATCTGTAATAGATGCAATTATAAATATTATATCCATTATTATTAATGATATTGGTATATCATATAAAGTTCCTTGAATACCTAAATATGGTATTATCACCATAATTGGAACTAATATAATTCTAAAAATTGTTAATTTATTGGGTAAATTCATATTGTTTCCTCTCTAACTTTAATTTATTTCAACATCTCTATTGCTTTTTGCAATTGTACATCATCTTCTTCATTTACTATAACATTATTTTTTAATTTTTCTGGTAATTCAACTTTCTCATCTGGTTCAATTCCAACTTTGTGTATTTTTGTTTTATTAGGAGTTTTATATTCTTCAGTAGTTATTTTTAATCCACTACCATCTGTTAATGTTAAAATCTCTTGGATTACTCCTTTTCCATATGTTTTTGTTCCAACTGTTTTTGCTTTTCCTAAATCTTTTAATGCTCCAGCTAAAATTTCTGATGCACTTGCCGTATTTTCATTTGTTAAAATTACTACTGGCATTTTTATAATTGGATTGCTATTTGCTTTTTTTACTACTTCTTTTTGATTTTTATCAACTTCATATAATAATACAGAATCTTTATCTGCTATAAAATCCGCAATTTTTAAAGCTTCACTTACAATTCCTCCACCATTATTTCTTAAATCAATTATCAACCCTTTTAAATTTTGTTTGTTTAGTTCTTCAAATTTTTCTTTAAATTCATTTGCTGTTGATTCATCAAATGATGATATATCAATATATCCTATATTATCTTTTAATACTTTTCCATCAACTTGTTTAACATCGATTTTTTCTCTAACAACTTCAAACTCTAAAGTTTCATTATCTCTTACTATTTCTAATTTAACTTTAGTTCCTTCTTCACCTTTTATTTTATTTGAAATAGTTGTTAAATCTGCTGATGTATATTTTTCGCCATTTACAGTTTTTATATAGTCTCCAGCTTTTATTCCTACTTTTTCAGCTGGCGAACCTTTCATTGTTGCTAATACTTTTATTAAGTCAACTGTTTTATCAGATGTCATATATATACCAATTCCAACGAAATTACCTTTTGTATCTTCCATAAAGTTTTTCATTTCATCTTTAGTCATATACTCTGTATATGGATCATCTAATCCTTCAATATATCCTTTTATTGCTCCTTCTTTCATTTTGTTTTCATCTACATCACCTAAAAAATATTGATCAACTATTGTTTTGTATTTTTTTAATTCTGAAGAAATTTCTTCACCTTCTTTAGAATCTTGTACAAATACATATTTTCCTATTGATTCACCCTTTATAACAAATGCAAATATCACTATAATTGTAAGTAAGCAAGTTGTAAGCGCTGTTATAAGAATTACCGGTATATTACATTTAAAACTCTTTTTACTGTTTTTATTATCTTCCATTTATCCAAAAGCCTAATTATTTTTTATAGGCTTCCTCCCTTCTGTTAGTTTAGTATAAAATCAATCGCCGACGTTAATCTAATTGACGGCGATTAATATTATTTTATTTCGATTTATGGTAAATATGACAGTGGATTTACCCTACAACTATATGTACCTGGACTTGTTCTTACTTCAAAATGTAAATGTGGTCCAGATGAATTCCCTGTACTTCCTACCCTCATTATTTGTTGTCCTTGTTTTACTGTTTGACCTTCAGATACACATATAGAACCTGCTTGCCCATGTGCATAAAGAGTATATAAACCATTTGGATGTGCAATTATAATATAATTTCCATAACTTGTTGTTAATGCTCTTGTCATTACTACATATCCATCTGCAACAGCATATACTGGCATACCATTTACACCTGATGCTCCAAAATCGACAGCTCCATGGTATCCTCCGCTTGAATAATACATTCCAGTTGTAACATAACTGTTTACAGGTTTTATAAATCCTGATGAGCTTTTTGAACCTGAATAATTTGATGAACTTCCACCATTATTTGAACTTCCACCAGAATTTTGCTGTCTTTTCCATGCCTCAATTGCTGCTTTTTTCGCACTAATTGCTGCATCTAAACTTTCATTGTCTTTTCTTAATTGATCAATTTTAGCTTGTAACCCTTTTTGCTCTTCTGTTAACTCTGAAACATATTTATTTTTACTATTTTTTGAAGTTTGAAGTTGTAATGTAGCACTTTGCTTACTAGCCTTTTTAGTATCTAATTCTCTTTTACTTTGTTCTAAAGTTTCCTTAGCATTAGCAATAGCTTGTTTTTCCTTTTCTATTTTATCTAATAATTCTGAATCATATGTGGCAACTTCAGATATTAAATAATAATTTGATATGAAATCAGTTATACTTTCTGATGATAGTAAAACATCTAAATATGATGTTTCTCCTGCTTCATATGCTGCTACTAATCTTGCTTTTAATAATTCTTCTTGTTTTTCATAATCCTCTTGTGATTTTTTTAATTTTTCCTCAGCATCACTAATTTTTTTATTGGTATCAGAAATTTCATCATTTAATACATCAATTTGTTTTTGATATTCATTTATTTCAATATTTAATTTTTCTACTTCTTTTAATGTTGAATCCTTAATATTTTCAAGTTCTTTTTCTTTCTCTTTTATCTCATTTATTTTTTTATTGTTTTCATTTTTTTGATTTTGCTCTGATGTATAATCATTATTTGCAATAGAAACATTTGTATACAGCATAAGTACTATAATTAATAAAATTCCTATTATTCTTTTTAACATATTTTTCATAGGTTCCTCCCTTTAATAATTAATCCCCCAATTATATTTCGTATATTTTAATTATTCTCAGTTGTGTTATTATTACTTGTTGTATCTGTTTCTTCATCTAACTTTTCTTCTTGTTTATCTAGAATTCCTGGTATTTTATTTCCTGTTATATAATCCATTGGATTTGTTGGAACTCCATTTATTCTTACTTCGAAATGAGCATGTGGTCCTGTAGAATATCCTGTAGATCCAACTTTTAATACTGGTTCTCCTCTTTTTACTACTTGTCCAACTTGAACTAATATTTCTGAACCATGTGCATATAATGTTGAAATCCCTCCACCATGGTCAATCATAACCATATTTCCATATGCTCCATTATAATTTGCTTTCGTTACTACACCATCTGCTGTTGCTATAAAATCAGCTCCTATTGGTGCAGATATGTCTACACCAGTATGTAATTTATATACACCAGTTATTGGATGTACCCTCATTGAATATGGTGATGTTATCAATGTATGGCCTGGAACAGGCCATGCCATAACACCTCCAATATAATCTGTATACATACCACTTGACAGAGCAATCTCTAGTATTTCTCTATTGACTTGAGAAAATTGTGTGTTATACTCATCAATCTTTGTTTGTATATCCTTTTCTTTATCAGATAATTTTGAAATATAATTTTCTCTTAAAGTCTTAGTATTTTGTAATATTTTTGAATTTGTTTCTTTATTTTTTTTGATTATAGATAATTGTTCTAAATTTTCACTTAAACGTTCATTAGCCATTTCTATTATCTGTTTTTTCTCATCTACCTCATTTAAAAGTTGTGTATCATATGAAGCAATTTCAGATATTAAGAAATAACTTGAAACAAAATCAGACATTGATGTTGATGATACTAATACATCTAAATATTCGCTTTCCCCTGATTCATACATAGCAACTAATCTTGTTTCTAATAATTTTTTCTGTTTATTATACTTATCTGTTGCTACTTTTAATCTTTCATCAAGATTTTTGATATTTTTAGTAAGCTTTTCAATCTTCTTATTAAATTCTTCAATCTCCTTTTCAGTATCAGTTATCTTTTCATCCAATTTTTGTATTTGTTCTAAGTTTTCTGTAAGTTCTCCTTGTACACCTGTTAACTGTTCCCCATAATCTTGAATTTGATTTTGAAGTTCTTTTTGTTGTTTTTGCAATTCTGTTATATCATTATTGCTTATTGTATTTTCTGCAAAACTATAAATTGAGATACTGCAAAGGATTAATACTAAAATAGCACATAAAATTTTACGCATATTTTAAAAGAATCCTTCTTTCTATTATAATTAAAATAATTTAAATGTTTCTTATCATATATTAAAACTATACTTTTAAATATTTTCTCATAGAAATTATACTTCCTACTGTTCCTATTCCAATTCCTAATCCCATATATGTTAATAATATATAATTAAACATTTCATTAAATTTCAATAAATCCATATTTATTAATTTTGTAATTCCTTGAATCAATTCAGTACCTGAAATCAAGTCATATGCTAATGCAATTATTAATATTGAAATAGCACTTGCAAAAATTCCTATAACAATTCCTTCTACTATAAATGGCCATCTTATAAAATTATTTGTAGCCCCAACATATTTCATAATAGATATTTCTTTTCTTCTTGCATGAACTGTTAACTTTATTGTATTTGCAATTATAAATATTGAAATTAATATCAATAATAATAAAATTACAAAAGTTGCTATTTTAATACCACTAGCTATTTTTATAAGTTTTTCGATTGTTTGATCTTTACTTGTTATTTTCTTAACATTATCCATTTTTACAATCTCATCTTGTACCTCTTTACTGAAATTTAAATCAGTTAATGTAACAACATAAGATTCAGGGAATATATTATTTTCTCCAGAAAAACCTTCTAATAAATATTGCTTATCCTTTAGTCTTTCTTTCATTGAATCTAAAGCTTCTTCTTTTCCTTTTCTTACTACTGTATTTACTGCATATTTATCCCCAACTTTTAGATTCTTTATTTTTTCTCCTAGTTCTTTAATTTGTTCTTCTGTTGCATCAGAATTTATAAACACTTGTATACCTTGTGCTTTTTCTACTTCTTTCACTATATAATTTATATTTTCTCCAAGGATTAGAAATATTCCAAATACTATCATTGTTGCACACATTATCATTAAAGACGCCATAGTTGATTTTTTATTTTTAAATACATTTCCAAATCCTTCTCCAATAAAATAACCTAATCTACTATATTTCACTATCATACCCACCTTTTAAATCATCTCTTATTATATCGCCTTTATTTATTTGAATAACTCTTTTCTTCATTTTGTCTACAATATCTTTAGCATGTGTTGCAACAACTACTGTTGTTCCTCTCATATTAATGTCATTTAATAAATTCATTATATCCCATGCTGTATCTGGATCCAAATTTCCTGTAGGCTCGTCTGCTATTAACATTGATGGATTATTAACTAATGCTCTAGCAAGTGCAACTCTTTGTTGCTCCCCTCCTGATAATTCGTGTGGATACATTTTAGCTTTTCCGCTTAATCCTACTAATGATAATACCATTGGTACTTGTCTTCTTATGTGTCTTGGTGTTGCTCTTACAATATACATTGCATAAGCAACGTTATCATATACTGTTTTATCTGGTAAAAGTCTAAAGTCTTGAAAAACCACTCCCATACTTCTTCTCAAATATGGTACTCTACTCTGTTTCAAAAATGTTGTATCTTTACCATTTATTATGATATTACCTGATGTAGGTTCTTCTTCTTTTAATATTAATTTTATTAATGTTGATTTTCCACTTCCAGATGCCCCAACTAAGAATGCA
This sequence comes from uncultured Clostridium sp., assembly GCA_946545015.1. Taxonomy (GTDB): domain Bacteria; phylum Bacillota; class Clostridia; order TANB77; family CAG-508; genus CAG-269. Next base: position 60,393 of record CAMNMV010000001.1, on the reverse strand, counting down.
AATTCTCCTTTTTCTATTACAAAGTTAGCATTTTTTACAGCTTTTGTTCCTGTATCATATGTTTTTGTAACATTTCTAAATTCTATCATTATTTTTTCTCCTCGTATTCTAAAGTTTTTCTTCTTTTTTGGCACTTTAGGCATTATAAACCTATTCTCTAATATCATAACAATAAACAACATTTTTTGCAATAGTTTTTTAAACAAAAAATACAAGAAAATGTTAGTTTTTTTACATTTTCTTGTATTTTTCTCTTTTTTTCTCTATTTCGTATTTTTTACACAAAATTCACAATTCAAATTTATTTATTAATTTAAATTATTTAAGTAAATCTGTTAAGCTATTTAAACTATTTAAAGCATCATTTACATTTCTAGAACTTGGTTTAGTTATACTACTAGAAGCTCCACTCATTATAGATGCATAAGATGAATATATCATACCACCTAAAATTATTGCTACGACTATTGTAACAACACTAACAACTATTGTTGCAAAAATAGTTAATTTATCATCATCAATACCTTCACCTAAAGAATTTTTATATGCATATTTGATTGCATATGATGCAAATATTGATACTACTATTAAAATTCCTCCTGCAACTGGTGCTGCAAATAATGAGAATATGTAATAAAATACAAATCCAACTGCTAAATATATAGCATAGTTTGCTGCTAATGCTAAAGAATTTTTAAATTCTTTGTTAACTTTTAATAATTTAGCAACGATAAATAATACACCTGCAATTACTACTACAGCAACTATAACTGCTAAGAAGATTTTAATAAACCAACCAAATAAGTCAGCTTGTGCATATGCTGCACTCTTAGCTTGATTTAATGCATCTGCTCCTCCGAATAATGAAAAAGTTGAATACGCTTTTAATGAAGCCTCAATAACTCCAATCATTACTAATACAAATATTAATGCTGCTACAAGTGCAACAACAAGTGTTTTTATAGCGCTTACTTTAATTTCTTCTTCTTGTTCTTTTTTCATTAAGTTTGTAACTGGTTTTGTTATAAACATTTTAATTTCGTTTAAAACCTTATCCATTTTTCTTCCCCCTTTTATATTTTTTAACATTATATTCTTAAATTGCCAAATTGTCAATCCTATTTAACTTATTAATCGACTACTTCTCTTATTATACTTTCATAATTAATCCCAAAATATTTCATCAATTCTTCTGCTTTTCCTGATTTTCCAAAAGTATCTTTTATTCCTAATCTTACAAGTTTTTTAGGATATTCCTCTGTTAATACTTCAGCAATTGCAGAACCTAAACCGCCAATAACATTATGATCTTCAATTGAAATTAATTTTTTAGTTTCTTTCGCACATTTTATAATCATATCTTTATCTATTGGCTTTATAGTATGAATATCAACTACTCTAATATTTATTCCTTGCTTTTCTAGTTCGTTCTTAGCTTTTATAGCTTCAGATACTGTAACTCCTGTTGCAAAAACAGTAGCATCTGTTCCTTCACCTATTTGAACCATTTTTCCAATTTCAAACTTTTGATTTTCGTCATAAATTATTGGGGTAGCTAACCTTGATAGTCTTAAATAAACTGGTCCATTAATTTTTGATATTTCTTCTACTGCCCACCTAGTTTGTGTATCATCAGATACTGATATCACTGTCATATTAGGAACCGTCCTCATCATTGATATATCTTCTATCATCTGATGTGTTGCTCCATCTTCCCCAACTGTAATTCCACAATGTGTTGCACATATTTTTACATTCAACTTCGGATAGCATACACTATTTCTTATTTGATCATATGCTCTTCCTGCTGCAAACATACCAAAAGTACTAGCATATGGAATTTTACCACATGTAGCAAATCCTGCTGCTGTTCCTATCATATCAGCTTCTGCAATTCCTATATCAAAAAATCTTTCTGGAAACTTTTTAGCAAATATTGATGTTTTAGTTGCTCCTGCTAAATCTGCATCTAATACAACTACATTCTCATTCTTTTCTCCAAGTTCAGCTAATGCTTCTCCATAACTTTGTCTTGTAGCTTTTTTTTCATCTTTAAAAACTATATCATTCATATTAATTAACACCTCCTAATTCTTCCATTGCAATCTTATATTCATCATCATTAGGTGCTTTTCCATGCCATCCTACTTGATTTTCCATAAATGATATGCCTTTACCTTTTATAGTTTTAGCTATAATACATGTTGGCTTTCCTTTTACATTTTTTGCAACCTCAAAGGCGTCAATTATTTCTTGTATATTATGACCATCAACATTTATAATTTGAAATCCAAAGCTTTTGAATTTTTCATCAATTGGATAAGAACTCATAACTTCTTCTATTGTTCCATCAATTTGCAAATTGTTATTATCAACTATTAAACATAAATTATCTAACTTATATTTGTTTGATGTCATAGCAGCTTCCCAAATTTGTCCTTCTTCTATTTCCCCATCTCCAACAACACAATATACTCTATAATCTTTATTATTCATTTTACCTGCAATTGCCATTCCATTTGCAACAGATAATCCTTGTCCTAAAGAACCTGAAGTCATATCTACTCCTGGAACTTTATTTATATCAGGATGTCCTTGTAAATTACTATCAATATTTCTAAATGTTTTTAATTTTTGAGCATCAAAAAATCCTCTATTTGCTAAACAACTATATAATGCTGGAGAACAATGTCCTTTTGACAAAATAAGTCTATCTCTGTCTTCCCATTTTGGATTTTTTTCATCAATATTCATTTGGTTAAAATATAAAACAGTTAATATGTCAGCAACAGATAAAGAGCCTCCTGGATGTCCAGATTTTCCTCTATAAACAGCTTCAATTATTCCTTTTCTAACTTCTATTGCCTTTTGTTTCAATTCATCTATATTACTTATTTTCAAATTATTCACACCTTTCTATTTTTATTATCAATTATCAATATTTTATTAAATTTTATCAAAAGCTTTTTTAGTTTGCAATAGTAAAAATAAAAATGCTAAGAACTAAACTTAGCATTTTTATTTTTGTAATATTATTATTTTACATATCTACTTATTTTTTTATATCTAATATATGCAATAAATCCTAATATTCCTACTACTGTAACAATTATAATTATTGTACTAGTTCCAGTTTTTGGTAACATTTTAGGAGCTGTTGATTCATCTTGTGATTCCGAATTTGATTTATTTAAATCATTTAATTGTATTCTATCATCAACTTCATCATTATTACCATTTAATCCTTTTCCTAAAGAAATAGATTTAGAAATTTTTTCGGATGTATTAGTTCCTTTTGTAGATACTTCTTTTATATATATGTATAATGTATTTGCTTTTGAAATTTCATCATAATTTGATATATCTTTAGTATTTACTGAAAAACTTATTTTATTACCATCTGTTTGTGTTTCTGAAATTTTTACCCAATTCTTTATATTTGTTTCTCCAGCATTTGGTGATAGATAATAATAATATTCATTTTTATCATTTTCTAATTTTCTTTGTATACCACTAATTTCAACATCAAAAGTTGCATATTCTTGTTTTGAATTTCCAGCAACGTAGTTAATTTTAATATTATTTGTTTTTCCTTGTGCAGTACTAAAGTCAGTATTTAATGCAACATCATCTTCTACTGGATTTACTGGTTCATCTTCCATTCCTGCTGGTACACTAGATACAGTAAATGCTTTTATTGTAGAATCTCCATTATCCAATTGTTCATTTTGATTATGTAAACCAGACATATCAAGCCACTGATTTTGTGTGAAATAATCATCATCTGAATCTTCATATGTCATAAAGCATTTTCCATTTTCTATTTTAATATCTTCTGTTATTGGTACTATATCTCCTAAAACTTTAACATCAGCTGATTCAGTTTGCATTATTAGTTTATCGCTTCCAGGCGCTTCCATTTCTATTACAATCGCAAATTTATCTGCTTTAATTTCTACAGCTTTTGAAAATTCTAAAGTATGATATCCAATTCCAACTTCCTCATATTTTCCTGCTTTTAATTCTACTTTTTGTAAATTTTCTTTTTTCATACTATCTCCATTAGGATTTACATATACTGTACATTTATTAGTTTGTCCTGTAGTAAGTGAAACTTGGGTTAAATATTCTTTTCCAGATGCCTTTTTATTAAATATATTTCCAACATATAGTTTGTTACATGGGACTTGAATTTGTGCTGTAGAACCAGTTTCATTATATTGATAAATATTCTCATAAGTAACTTTATTATCAGCCTTTTCTATTCCAAAAAGATCTTTATATATGTTTTCATCTTCATAAGAAATATACATATATCCTTCATCTGCAAAGTTCATATATATTTTTCCATCTTCTATTGTATATTCTGAATCCGCATAAATATTGCCATAGTTTTCGCCATAAGTATTTTCTATTAATGCTTGTAAAACTATTTTCACTTGTTCATCTGTTATTTGTGAAGCATCTTCTATTTGTAATTGAACAAGTTGTGCGCTTGCATTTTGCATAATATATTCTTTTGCTTGTTGCATTGTATCAAAGTTAAAAAATGTTTTTAATACATCAACTTTCTCTCCCCAAGAATTTTTTATAATCCACGCTCCATTACTACTTGGTTTATGTTTTGAATTAAAGTTATCTTTAGAGTATGTATCATCCCATCCAATAATTGCTACAGAATGATCAATAGCATTATGTTCTGCGTCATCACAATAATACGCACCTGTGCTGTTTTTAAAGAATTCTGATTCTAATATTTTATCTCCTTTCATTCCTGCTGTAACAGCACCAAAATTTTTTATATGAGATTTGATTTTTGTTTTTAAATTATTAATATCATCATCTGTAATAACAGTTGCATCATATAATTGTGTAACAACTTCTTTATTTTTAATTTCACTTATATTTATTTGATCTTCATTATTTTCAAATTCCATATCTTCTTCATTGATTGCACCCATTCCATTTGTTAAATATGGAGTAGCTACTAAAAATGGATCTCCACCATCACCAACATTTCTATTTAAAGCATAATAATTAATTTCGTTATTTGCAAACTTTCTACTTGTAGCATATTCCATATGTCTTTCTGAAAAATCATAATCTTTAGTATTATCTACATTTAACGCTAAATATGATTCTAATGCTGTTATAGTTGCAAATGCCCAACAACTATTTGTGTTTTTCTGATCTTTTATAATCATATTATTAGGAATTTCAGTTCTTAAAGAAAATTTAGGTTCAGTTATGCTAGTTCCCATTCTTGCTTTTTTCAAAGGATTCCTAATAACTGTTTTATCACCACTTGTTTCAAACATTCTAGGAATTTTCACCTTAGAACGTTCTTCTTCTGGAAGTTTTAAATATTCCTTATATTCTTCTGTATATTCAGATTTTGATAATTTTGATGCAATATTGCTCTTACTATCATTATTAGCTAAAACGTTAGTTGAAGTAAATACAATTAATAACAACAATATTAAAGCAAAACATTTCTTTAGTATTTTCATATATTTTTCTCCTTTTATATCATATATTCTTTAATAATTTTATAAAAAAATATTATTATTTTCAATAGAAACGTTTATTGTCATTAAAACTTATTATTCGTAACATTTTTGTAACATTGAATATAAATAAAGAAGCATAAAATCATTTATGCTTCTTTATTTATTTTTTCTTATTTTTATTTTTTTCATTATTTATTTTTTATATCTTTCATTGAATTTTTTAAAATTTTCTATGTGATATGGTAAAGCCTTAAAATTTGTAGTAACCATATATTCTAATTTATATCCATCCATAATATAAAACTTTACTCCTCTTATAGTTGGAGTCAAAAAACTAAATTTTTTGATTTCAATTTTTCCTATCTGATTTTTGGGAATAACTCTTGCACTTTCAAGGAATACTTTTACTTCATCAGCTTTCGAAGTAAATACACCTTTCATGCGAATTGGAATTATACTAATTGTATTTTCTGTCTCATTAATAAGAAATTGTATATAATTATTTAATACATCTAAATTCATTTGTTTACTAATTTCCATTTGTGGAGTATTTGGTCCTAATGCAATATCAGCAACTGTTCCAACTAAGCTTCCTATTCCTCCAGTCAATCCGTCTACAACGCCTCCTATAACTGGTCCTGAAACACTACCACGTACTCCTATTTGTGCTTGATCTTTTTGGGCAAAAAATATACAATTTTCATTTCCTATTCCACCTATTTGTCCAAATAATTCCATTGCATCATCTAAAGTATCTAATTTCATATTTTTATTTTCCTTTATATTATTAATCATTTTCAAATAATTTATTAAATTGTTGTTCATTTATTTTTTCTTGTTTTATTAATGTTTCAGCAATCAAATCTAATTTATCTCTATGAGCAATTAATAAATCTATGGCATTTTTGTATGCTTCATCAATTAATTTTTTAACTTCATCACCTATTTTGTCACCAATGTTTTCTCCAAACATTTGAATTTCATATGGTTCTTTTCCTTGGAAATCGATTGGTCCTAAAACATCACTCATACCATATTTAGTAACCATATCTCTTGCAATATTTGTTGCAACCTCAATATCATTACTTGCCCCTGTTGATATATCATCTAAAACTAATTTTTCAGCTGCTCTTCCACCTAGTAAAGCAATTAATTTTTCTTTCATTTCTGTTTTAGAAATATAGTATTTATCATCATCTGATTTATACATTGTATATCCACCAGCAACACCTCTTGGAATAATTGATATTTCTTTTACATCTGTTTGTGTTGGTAAATATCTACTAACAACAGCATGTCCTGCTTCATGATATGCTGTTAATTTTTTATCTTTATCTGAATATTTTCTAGTTCTTTTTTCTAATCCAACTGTTACTTTCTTAACAGCTTCTTCAATATCACTATTTTCTATTTCATCATGTTTATTAATTGTAGCAATTATGGCACTTTCATTTAAAATATTAGCAAGTTCAGCACCTGTAAATCCTGCTGTATCTTCAGCTATACTTTCTAAATTAACTTCATCTGATAGTTTCTTTTCTTTTGAATGTATTTTTAAAATTTCTAATCTACCTTTTAAATCTGGTGTTGGTATTGTTATTTGTCTATCAAATCTTCCAGGTCTTAAAAGCGCTTTATCTAACATTTCTGGTCTATTTGTTGCAGCTAAAACTATTATAGTTTCTTCTGAACCAAATCCATCCATTTCAACTAACAATTGATTTAGTGTTTGGTTATTTTCTGTTTCAGCACCACTATTAGTTGTTCTTCTAGATCCTATTGCATCTATTTCGTCTATAAACACTATACATGGAGCTAATTTCCTTGCTTTTTCAAATAATTTTCTAACTCTTGAAGCTCCTAAACCTGCAAACATTTCAATAAACTCTGAACCACTCATAGAAATAAATGGAACATTAGCTTCACCTGCAATTGCTTTTGCTATTAAAGTTTTACCAGTTCCTGGTTTTCCATATAATAAAACACCTTTTGGAATTTGTGCTCCCATTTTTGTGAATTTTTCAGGTTTTTTCAAAAAGTCTACAATTTCTATTAATTCTTGTTTTTCTTCATCTAATCCAGCTACATCATCAAATTTTATTTTTGTTTTTCTTTCTGTTTCATCATAAACTTTACCCTTTTCACCTAATCCTTGCATTTTAAATATCATAACAAATAATGCAATCATTATTATTGTAGGTAAGAATGAAACAAATGTAGATGCAATCGTTGCTAAAACACTTTTGGGATTTTGAATTAATTCAATTTCATTTCCTTCAGCAACTTTTTGTTGAACTAATGTAATAAAACTTTCTGTATTAGGAACAATAGATGTTTTTTCTTCTTCATCATTCTTTATTTTAACTTTTACAGTAGTACTTTCAACTGTCATCTCAATTTTTTCTACATTTCCATAAGAAATTTCTTTAATTAAGTCTGTATATGCTAAAGTTTTTTCATCTTTTTCCTCTTTATTATTATTGTTTATTACTATAAATGTTATAATTCCCACAATTATTAATAAAGTAATAATTGTAACAACTATATACAGACTCTTTTTGCTTGATTTTCCTTCTTTTTTATTATCTTTACTCATAAGTTTTATATAAACTCCTCTCTATACCTCTGCTCCACCAGGGTTATTTTCTGTCTCTCTTTCATTTTTATCATTTTCATTTACATCATCTTTTTTATTATCTTCTTTTTCTTCATTATTTTTTTCTTTTTCAGTTTCATTTTTCTTTTCATCTGTTTTAGATTCATTTTCTTTTTTCTCTTTTGCGTTTTCTTCATGTTCTTTTATTTTTTGTAATTGTAATTTCACAAATTCAGATTTTATTAAAAATATTGCAGCTATCAAATATATTGCAGCAACAGCTATATACATTACTTGGAAATATGTCATAGTTATACCTGTTAATACATTCACTATCATGTATGCCACTTGTAATATTACAGATAATGTTAATGAATATATCGCTAAATTAAATACTGCCACATAGCGCATTTTTATTTTAGCTAACCAAGTAGCTATCCATCCAAATATACTTAATCCAAATACATTTATTAAAATTGGTACCAATGTATTAAGGAAAGAATATATACAAATTACTAAAAATACTTGAATGTATATAGTCCAAATTTCATTACCAGTAATATAATTTATTACGTCTTGTTTATCTATTTGATTAATATTCAATTCTTTTAATAATGAACTATATTGGTAATTAATTGTTTCCTCACTTACTAATCCTTTTACAATAACCTTATCTTTTAGTAATAATAAAGCTTTATTATTTCCTAAAGAATCTAAATATTGATTTAATTGTTCTTCAGTTTCAACATTCGTATCAACAATAACTTCTCCAAAAGTTGAACTTGGAGCTTTTATTGGTTGTTCTTTATCAATCTGTAACATACCATCAGTATAAGAAAACTCTCCAACTTGATCATTTAAGAAGTCAACTGCTTTTTGCATTTTTTGTGTTACTTGAAAAATTACTAAACAGCTTGTTAGTACTGCGATTATGAAAGAAAGCTTAAGCAAATAGTTCATTGCTCTTCCAAAACCTTCGGCTGCCATTTCTCCATATTTTTCTAATTTAAATATTGAATACCAAACTTTTTTAAAAAAACCTTTTTTCAATACCTTAGTATTTTCTTCCATTATTTAAACTCCCTCCTCAAACTACTATCTACATATTGGGGATTTATATCAAAAAATACTTCATCATTTATATTAACATTTTTTCCAGTTATATCTACTGTTAAATGATATGTTCCTATTCTCCCTAGTACTCTACATCTTTTTTCATTTATAGTAACATAGTAATTCTTATCTTTAAATGCATCTTTAATATCTCTTACAATATATCTAAGTTTATCGATAGGTCTAAACATATCTCTTGATGTTTCCATTTTTATACCATTCATATATCCTACAGGAATAATTGCAACTTTAGTTTCTTTTTTTGTTTTATAAATATTTGAATACCCTACATTAAATCCTTTTGGCAAAACTTTTATTTCTGCTACATTCGCTTTTAATTTTCCTAATCTCTTTAAGCCTATTGTATTTGGTATTGACATTCTACCAACAAAAGCAGAACCGACTCTTACTGCATTTAAATGCATATTAGGAAATTTTATGAAAGCTGAAGAATTACAAACATGTAGCATTCCTGGTTTAATTTCATTCATTTTTAATACTTCGATGCAATCCATAAATCTATTAAATTGTAATTTTGTATAATTATCTTTTTTATAAAACGCTATTGAAAAATGAGTGAATGTTCCTTCTATTTGTACATTATTTAATGATTTTAATGTTTCTATCATTTCTTCTCTTTTATTATAAACAAATCCATATCTTCCAAAACCTGTATCAATTTTCAAATGAGCTCTTATTTTCTTATTTAATCTTTTTCCTATCTCTTCTGCAACTTCAGCAGCTTCTTTAGATCCAATTGTTATAATTACATCATTTTCAACTAATGTTTCCACATCTTTTTTTATAGCTGTAGAAGATAACATAAGTATTTCTTCTTTTATTCCAGCTTCTCTTAGTTGAAGTGCTTCTTCTACTGTAGAAACTGCAAAAAAGTCTATTCCATTGTCAATTAAAATTTTAGTAAATGGAATTATTCCCATACCATATGCATTGGCTTTTACAACAGCTATTATTTTTACTCTATTTCCACTATCATCAGGTAAATTCTTTTGAGAATATTTTTTTATTCTTTCTATATTATGAATTAAATCTTTTCTTTCTATAACTAATGATTTCAAACTTTTCACCCTTTTATATTATTTTAATTTTCTTTTAAATTGTCTTAATGTTCTAAACATTTTTTCTGAAAATCTATATAATCTAAATGTTATAGGTTTATATGGCATATAAACTTCTCCAATAAATTCTGTAAAAGTTGCTCCAAAACCTTTTTTAAATCTGTATAATCCATATTGTGGATGATTTTCATCAACTACTCCTGAAACTCCTCTAAAATCATATACATCATCATGTCTTGCAATTGCCATTTTAATCATTTCCCATTGTAATAGATAATTTGGCATTAAATTTCTATGTTGATTACTACTTGCTCCATATAAATACCATGTTTTATTACCATAGAAAATTGGTATAACTCCTGAAATAGGTTGTCCATCATAATATGCCATAAGAACTTTCATATGTTCTGGTGCTAATTCATCATACATTTTTTCAAAATATTCTAATGGTCTTATTATAAATCCATCTCTTGCACCTGTTTCAACCATTATTTTATGGAAATCCTTTAAATCTTCTCTTGTTCCATCTTTAACAGTAACACCTTTTTTTGTTGCAAGCCTTATATTATATCTCCATTTTTGATGGAATCCAGCCATTATTTCTTCTTCTGTTTTATCTTTTATATCTAATCTAAATACATATCTTGGTTGTATTTCATCTTTAAAATCTTTAGCATTATCTTTTATCTTATAACCTAAATTTGTAACTAAATCTCTATATACTTGATCATTACTCTCAATATCTGGCTCAATTCTTAAAACTATTGCTTTATATTTTTTAGCTAATTCTTTTGCTCCATCAGTTAATTGTCTCATTACATTTAAATCATGTATATCACATACAGGTCCTCTTGATGAATACATAATATTTCCAAAAATTGGAATCTTTCTAATTAATACACTCATTGATCCAATTATTTTTCCATTTTCATCTTCTGCAAGTATTACTTCATTTGTCCAATTATCCTTTACTTTAGCCCATTCTAATGATTGTTGGAAATTACATCTTTCATGTCCTTCTAAAAATTTTTTATATTGTTTTTTCGATTCTTCATCTGTCACAAATCTCATTTATATCTATTCCTCCCAATTATATCTTTTTACTTTATGTATTTTACACCAAGTATTCTATTTTTACAAGTATTTTTCAATTCTTTTTGGTTACATATTTTTCCTTACTAGCATACATTATCTTGAAAGGAAGATGTTTATATGATTAATAATATTAATACTAACAAAATAAAAATTGCAATTGTGGGAGCAACTGGACTTGTGGGAAGAACAATCTTAAAAGTACTAGAAGAAAAAAATTTTAAAAATGTAGAATATACTCTCTTTGCTTCTGAAAAATCAGAAGGTAAAAAAATTGAATTTTTAGGAAAAAATTACATAATTTGTAAACTTGAAGAAAACTCTTTTGATAATAAATTTGATTTTGCAATATTTTCTGCAGGGGCAAAAACTGCTTTAAAATATGCTCCTATTGCTGTTTCACGCGGTTGCACTGTAATTGATAATAGTAGTGCTTTTAGAATGGATAAAAGTATACCACTTGTAGTTCCAGAAGTAAATAAAGAAAAAATATTTGAAAATAATGGAATTATCGCTAATCCAAACTGTTCTACGATTCAAGCTGTTGTACCATTAAAAATCTTATATGATAAATATAAAATTAAAAGGATTGTATATTCTACTTATCAAGCTGTATCTGGAGCTGGAAAAAAAGGATTAGAAGATTTAGAACAAAAAGAAAATGGATTATTTTATGATAATTGTGTACCTCAAATCGATGTATTTTTAGATGATGGATACACGAAAGAAGAACATAAAATGATTAATGAAACAAGAAAAATTTTGGATAATTCAAGCCTACCTATTACAGCAACTACCGTTAGAGTTCCTGTCACAAATTGTCACAGTGAAGCTATAAATGTTGAATTTGAAAATGAAATAGATGTATATGAAATAAAACAAATACTTCAAAATTCAGAAGGAATTATTTTAGCAGATGATATTGAAAATAATATATATCCATTAGCAAGAAAAGCAAATGGATACAATGAAGTTTTTGTTGGCAGAATAAGAAGAGATTATAGTGTTAAAAATGGAATAAATATGTGGGTTGTTGCAGATAACCTAAGAAAAGGAGCTGCAACTAATGCAATTCAAATTTTAGAAGTTTTACTAAACTCAAAAAATGAAGATTAATATAAAATTAATCTTCATTTTTCCTTTATATTTTTATTTTCTAAACACCAATAATTGAGAATCCATTATCACAATGAATAACTTCACCAGTTATTGCTGATGACATATTACTAAATAAAAATGTTGTTGTATCTCCAACTTCTGTTGTTGTTACATTTTTATGAAGTGGTGCTCTTTGTTCAACTATATCTAATATTCCTCCAAAGTCTTTAATTCCCTTTGCTGATAATGTTTTTATTGGTCCAGCTGATATAGCATTTATTCTATATCCATCTTTTCCTAAATCTTTTGCTAAATATCTAACACTTGCTTCTAATGCTGCTTTTGCAACTCCCATTACATTGTAAGCTTCTACAACTTTTTCTGATCCAAAGTATGTATAAGTCACTATACTTGCACCTTCATTTAAAACATCTAATTCTCTTGCAATTCTTGCTGTTGCAACTAACGAATAACTACTTACATCTACCGCATGGCTATATCCGTCTCTTGATGTTAATATAAAATCATTTCTTAAATCTTCAGTATTAGCATGAGCTATTGCATGTAAAATACCATCAACTTTTCCATAATCTTTTTTAATTTGTTCAAAACATTCTTTTATACTTTCATCAGAAGCTGCATCACATGGATATGTTTTTGAACCTGGTATTTCTGCAATTAATTTTTCCAATTTTTCTAAATTTTCCATTGGATGATGTGTAAAAATAACTTCTGCACCATTATCAGCTGCAGATCTTGCAGCTCCCCATGCAATACTCCATTTATTTCTAATTCCCATAATAACTACTTTTTTATTTTCTAATAACATAATTAAATTCCTTTCTTTTTGATATGATATTATAAATCATAATTTTTAATTTCCTTAATATTTCTAAATTTTTCATATCTTTCTTCTACAATATCCTCTTTAGATAATTTGAGAATTCTAGAAGTTTCCTTTTTTATTTCTTTCTTAATGTTTTCTGATACTTTTTGAAAATCTTCTTCATTCATTTCTATTGGTTCTTTTATAATTTTATCTATTACTTTAAACTCTAATAAATCTTTTGCTGTTAATTTCATTTTTTCTGCTGCTTCTTTGAACCTACTTGAATCTTTCCAAAGTATTGAGCTATAACCTTCTGGAGAAAGAATTGAATATACAGCATTTTCTAACATAAATACTTTATTTGCAACTCCTATTGCTAATGCTCCACCTGATGACCCTTCTCCAATTATAATTGAAATAACTGGTACTTTTAATTTGGCCATTTCAAACATAGATTTAGCAATTGCTTCACCTTGTCCTCTTTCTTCTGCCCCTATTCCTGGATAAGCTCCTTTTGTATCTATAAAAGTTACAACAGGTCTATTAAACTTTTCAGCTTGTTTCATAAATCTTATTGCTTTTCTATAACTTTCAGGATTTGGCATTCCAAAATTTCTTTCTATGTTTTCCTTTGTTGTTCTACCTTTTTGTTCTGCAATTATTGTATAATTTTGTTTTCCAATTTTTCCTAATCCACATACTATTGCTTTATCATCTTTAAAACATCTATCTCCATGTAATTCTATAAAATCATCAAATATAGAATTTATATAATCCAAAGAGGTTTTTCTTTTGGGATTTCTTGCAATTTCAACTCTTTCCCATGCTGAGATTTCTTTACCCATTAAGCCTCGCCTCCTTTATGATATTGTATTAATTTATATAAAGTTTCCTTCATATCTTTTCTCTCTACTATTTTATCTATAAAGCCATGTTCCAACAAAAATTCTGCAGTTTGAAAACCTTCAGGTAAACTCTCTCCAATAGTTTGTTCAATTACTCTTGGTCCTGCAAACCCAATCATTGCTTTAGGCTCAGCTAAAATAATATCTCCTAAACTTGCAAATGATGCAGTAACGCCTCCATAAGTAGGATCAGTTAAAACTGATATATATAGTAAACCTGCTTCATCTAATTTTGTAAGTGCTGCTGTAGTTTTTGCCATTTGCATTAAAGATATTATTCCTTCTTGCATTCTAGCTCCACCTGATACTGTAAAAATAATAAGTGGTAATTTTAATTTTATTGCTTCTTCTATAGCATAAGTTATTTTTTCTCCAACAACAGCTCCCATGCTTCCCATTAAAAAGCCACTATCCATTATACATATAACAACATCTTCACCTTTTATTTTTCCTGTGCCACATGCTACTGCTTCTTCTAATCCAGTTTTGTCCCTTAATGCTGTTATTTTTTTAGGATATTCTTCTATATTTAAAGGATTGGTTGTATCTATATTTAAGTCAAATCTTTTATATGTTCCTTCATCTATAATCAATTCAATTCTTTTTCCAATATGCATTCTAAAATAATTTCCGCAATTCGGACAAGTATTTAGATTACTTCTCACATCATCTTTATAAACAATCTCTTTACATTTATCACATTTTAACCATTTACCAATTGGAATATCTATTCTTGACTCTTTATTTTTAATACCATGTTCTCTTTTCTTAATTTTGTCAACAATCATTTTACTTATCCCCTTTTAAAATTTCCTTTTCTATGAAAGAAGTATCAAAATTTCCTCTTATAAAATTAGGATTTCTTATAATATCAAATAGAAAATCTCTATTAGTTTCTATTCCATCAATTACAAGTTCTTCTAATGCTCTTTTCATTTTACTTATTGCTTCATTTCTATTTACTCCATGAACTATAATTTTAGCAATCATAGAATCATAATTTGGAGGGATTACATATCCACTATAAATTGCTGTATCTACTCTTATTCCATTTCCTCCTGGTAAATTTAATTCATTTATTTTTCCAGGTGAAGGCATAAAATTCTTGCTTGGATTTTCTGCATTTATTCTACATTCTATTGAATGGCCTTTAAAACTTATATCTTTTTGACTGATTTTTAATTCTTCTCCTGCTGCTATTCTTATTTGTTCTTTAACAAGATCCATTCCTGTTACCATCTCAGTTATTGGATGTTCTACTTGAATTCTTGTATTCATTTCCATAAAATAGAAATTCTTATCACTATCTACTAAAAATTCAACTGTACCACAGCTTGTATAACCGGCTGCTTTTGCAGCTTTTATTGCGGCATCACCCATTTTTTTTCTTAAATTTTCATCTATAATTGTTGAAGGAGTTTCCTCTATAATTTTTTGATGATTTCTTTGTATTGTACAATCTCTTTCTCCTAGATGTACAACATTTCCATATTCATCAGCTAATATTTGTATTTCAACATGTCTAGGCTCTTTTATAAATTTTTCTATATAAATTTCATCATCATTAAAAGCATTTTTTGCTTCTTGTTTTACTATATTAAAATTCTGAGCAAGTTCATCTGGAGAATTTACTATTCTTATACCCTTTCCTCCACCACCACTTGCAGCTTTTAATAATATTGGATAACCTATTTGTTTACATACAATTATTGCATCTTCTATATTATTTACAGAGCCTTCTGATCCTGGAATTACTGGAACACCTACTTTTTTCATAAGTTCCTTACTATTAGATTTATTTCCTAATAAATTAATTACATTTGATTTTGGTCCTATAAATTTTAAATTTGTTTCTTCACATATCTTTGCAAATTGAGCATTTTCAGATAAGAAACCAAATCCTGGATGAATACTATCAGCTTTTGTTAAATATGCAGCCTCAATTATGTTTTTTATATTCAAATAACTTTGTTTTGAATTTGCAGGTCCAATGCATATTGATTCATCTGCCAAACGAGTATGTAAAGCATCTTTATCTGCTTCTGAATAAATTGCTACTGTTTTTATATTCATTTCTTTACATGCTCTAATTATTCTAACTGCAATCTCCCCACGATTTGCAATTAATATCTTATTCAAATTAATCACATTCCTTTCAGTAAAATTTCATTTTATTAAACAACTGCAAAAGTAAGTTCACCTTTAACAGCAATTTTTCCATCTACAGTTGCTATTGCTTCTCCTACTCCAATTGGTCCTTTTTTCTTAATTATCTTAACTTCTAATTTTAATCTATCACCTGGTACAACTTGTTTTTTAAATTTCAATTTATCAATTCCACCAAATAGTGCATTTCTTCCTTTATTTTCTTCTAAAGAAAGAATTGCAACTGCTCCTGTTTGGGCAAGAGCTTCTACCATTAAAACACCAGGCATAATTGGATTCCCAGGAAAATGTCCTTTAAAATAATATTCATCTTCACTTACATTTTTATATGCTATACAGCTCTGACCTGGTATAAATTCTTCAACCTCATCAATCATAAGAAATGGATCTCTTTGTGGAATTATATTTTTTATTTCTTCTTTATTTAACATTTTTATTTCCTTCTTTATTAATATTTTTTGTTTTAATATTACTTAAATCTTAATTACATCTTATTATTATTTTATTTTAAATAATGGTTTTCCATATTCTACCACTTCTTCATTTTCTACACATATTTCAACAATTTCTCCATCAAATTCTGATTCAATTTCATTCATTAATTTCATTGCTTCTACTATGCATAACACTTGACCTTTTTTTACTTTATCTCCAACTTTTACAAATGGATCTTTATCAGGTGCAGAACTAGCATAAAATGTTCCTACCATTGGTGATTTTACAACTTTAAAATTTTCAGTTGGTTCTGTAACTACTAAACTATTAGTAGTTTCTTTTTGTACAACAGGAACACTAATTGGAGCACTTCCTGCTATTACCGCGTTTTCTTCTGCTTTTACTTGAACGTCTTTTCTAGAATTTTTTGTCATACTAATTTTTATTCCATCTGGAAATTCAATTTCTAAAGAGTCTAATTTTGATTCTCCCATATCATCCATTAATTTTTTAATTTGTTTATAATCCATTTTAATTAATCTCCTTCATATTTTTTTATTAAAATAGTACTATTATGTCCGCCGAATCCTAATGAGTTTGACATTGCATATTTTATTTCTACATTTCTTCCATCATTTGGAACAACATCTAAATCACATTCTTCATCTTTAACTTTATAATTTATTGTCGGAGGAACAAAACTGTCTTCAACTGCTTTTGCACATACTATAGTTTCAATTACTCCTGCAGCTCCTAAGCAATGGGCTGTATTACTTTTTGTTGAACTAACCATAACATTTTTACTTGCATCACCCAAAGCCGTTTTTATTGCTGCTGTTTCAAAAGAATCATTTAAATGTGTTGATGTACCATGAGCATTAATATATGTAATTTCTTCTGGTTTTACTCCAGCTTCTTCCATAGCTAATTTCATCGCTCTTGCTCCACCTTCACCATTAGGAGCTGGTGAAGTTATATGATATGCATCAGATGTTGCCCCATATCCAACTACTTCAGCATATATTTTAGCACCTCTTTTTTTAGCATGTTCTAATTCTTCTAATATAATAACTCCAGCACCTTCTCCCATTACAAAACCGCTTCTTTCTTTATCAAACGGAATACTTGCTCGCATTTTATCTGTAGATTGAGATAAAGCTTTCATATTCATAAATCCAGCTATTGCTGTTGGCGTTATCCCTGCTTCTGTTCCTCCTGCTAGCATAATATCAGAATATCCATGTTTTATATTTCTAAATGCTTCTCCTATACAATGTGTACTTGTTGCACATGCTGTAACTATACATATTGATTCACCTTTTATTCCTAAATCAATCGCAACATTTCCTGCGGCCATATTTACAACAGACATTGGTATATACATTGGAGATACTCTGTCAGGTCCTTTTTCAGCATATTTTTCTATATTTCCTTCCATTGTTTCTATTCCACCAATACCTGAACCTAATATAATTCCAACTCTTTCCATATTTTCTTTTTCTTGTTCTAATCCACTGTCTTTCCACGCTTCTCTTGATGCCACCATTGCATATTGTGTGAATTTGTCAGTTCTTTTAGCTTCTCTTCTATCAAAATATTCTTCAGGATTATATCCTTTTACTTCTGCAGCTAATTTCACTTTAAAATTTGAAGTATCAAAATATGTAATTTCATCAATTCCACATTTTCCTTCTTTTATTCCTTTCCAAAATTCATCTACACAATTTCCTATAGGAGTTATAGCTCCCATTCCTGTAATTACTACTCTCTTTTCCATTTTCATTTCCTTTCTTACATTATCATTCCACCATCAACATTTATAACTTGACCTGTTATATATGAACTATCTTCTGATGCTAAAAATTTTACAACATTAGCTATATCTTCAGTAGTTCCCATTCTTTTTAATGGTATATTTTGACTTATTGCTTGTTTTTGTTCTTCTTTTAATACATCAGTCATATTGGTTTCTATAAATCCTGGTGCTATAGCATTTACTAAAATATTTCTACTTGCCATTTCTTTTGCTAAACTTTTTGTAAATCCTATTATTCCAGCTTTAGACGCTGAATAATTTGTTTGTCCAGCATTTCCAGCAACCCCTACAACTGAAGATATATTTATTATTCTTCCTTTACGAGCCTTACTCATATAACTAATTACATTTCTAGTCACATTAAATGTTCCTACTAAATTTGTATCTATAACAGTTTCAAAATCTTCTTTACTCATTCTCATTAAAAGTCCATCACGAGTTATTCCTGCATTATTAACTAATACATCTATTTGTCCAAAATTTTCTATAACTTCTTTAACAAATTTTTCTGTGTCTTCAAATTTTGCAACATCACCTTGAACCGCTAAACATTTAACTCCTAGTTCTTCAATTTCATTTTTAGTAATATCTAAATCTTCATTTTCCTTTCTATAATTTAGAGCAATATCATATCCCTCTTTTGCAAGTTTTATTGCTATTTGTTTGCCAATCCCTCTTGTAGCACCAGTTACTAACGCCACTTTCTTTTCCATATTATCAAATTCCTTTCATTATTAAAAGTTCAAAATTAAAAAATCTTAATTTCTTTGTGTTATAAAATCATTTCTTCAATATTTCTATTACATTTTCTAATGTTTCTACATTATTTATGTTATAAATATTAATTTGTTTATCTGTCGGTGTTCTTTTTACAAATCCTGATAATGTTTTTCCAGGTCCTATTTCTACAAATGTATCAACGCCTTCTTCTAACATTGTTTCTATGCTTTTATCAAATCTAACTGGACTAACAATATGTCTAGCAAGAATATCTCGCATATCATCTTTATCATTATATATTTTTCCATCTATATTTTTAACAACTTTTGTTTTAAATTTGTTAAAATCAACATTATCCAATTCTTTTCTTAAAGCCTCTGAACTATCTTTTAATTTTTCTGTATGGAATGGTCCTGCTGTGTTTAATACAATCGCTTTTCTTGCTCCCATTTCTTTTAATATTTGTACAGCTTCTTCAACCCCTGATTTTTCACCTGATATTACTATTTGTGAAACATTATTAAAGTTTGCAGGAACTACAAATCCGTTTTTAACTTTATTACAAGCATCTATTATTTGTTCTTCACTCATCCCCATAATAGCTGCCATTGACCAGTCACCTTTAGGAGCTAAGTTTTGCATATATTCTCCTCTTTTTTTAACTAAATCAATACCTTTTTCTAATTCCAAAGCTTTACTGTATATTAATGCTGAATATTCTCCCAAACTTAATCCTGTTGAAATTTCAGCATTTATGTTATTGTTTTTTAATATTTCAATAATGGCTAAACTCATTGTTAATACTGCAAGTTGTGTATTTTGAGTTTTATTCAAAACTTCTTCTGGCCCTTCAAAAGAAATTTTAGCTATATCTATACCTGTTATTTCTTTTACTTTATCATAAATTATTTTAGCTTCTTTATATTTTTCATAAATATCTTTTCCCATTCCAATTACTTGACTTCCTTGTCCTGGAAATAAAAACGCAATCTTCATCTTATTTTACCTTCCTTTATATAATCTATATTATTATACTACTTTTTTATATTTTTTCTATTGTAATGACCGGTCGAAAATTTTTTCAAGACAAATAAAAAAGCACACTAATGTGCTTTTTTATTATATGTATTTTACTCTTGATCACTATTTTCATCATTATTTTCTTCATCACTATTGTCTTCTTCATTATTTTCTTCTGTATTTTCTTGTTCCAGTATTTCAGTTTCTGAATCATTGTTATCTTCCTCTTTGTTTTCTCCGCTCTTTGTATTGTTTTTGTTTTCATTTTGTTTACTATCAGGAGTCTTTGTTTCCTCTTCTTTAACTTCTTCTACATTTTCAACATTTTCCGAATCATCATTTTTGTTTCCTAATGTTTTTCCTAAATATGTTAATGCATCATATGTTTTATTATTTGTTACTAATTTATATAATGGTTTTCCATCTTGGAATTGTAAATATATTTGATCAAATATTTTTCCATTCCATATTTCTTTTGCTTCATCATCCATTAATATATATTTTTTGTCTTTTGCTACTACAAAAACATTATAATCTGGTATAATAAGTAAATTTTCTCCACTACTACTATTTGTAGATCCTATTCCTTGATATACAAAATCAGTTAATTGAATTCCATTTAAATCAAATAGTGCCCAATTCTTATTTTGCATAACTGGTATCAATTTATTTGCTACTACATATTTATTTTTGATTCCATTTTTTATAAATGCTGATGCATCAATACCAATTTTATCATATATAATTGGTATTATAGTTGACTCAGAATTATCAATTATACCATATTTATTATTCTTCTTAACCACATATAATTTGAATTTTTGTCCTACAAACTCTATACTTTCATATCTAGTTTGAATTTTATCTCTTCCATCACTAGTTTTTATTCCTACATTACCATTGCTCTTTATTGTAAAATCTCCTGTAACTGGTACATATTCAATATTATCATATTTTGTTTCTAATATTGTTTCTTGGTTATAAAAATTATATAATCCATATTTACCTGAATCTCCAGTAACAATAGCCAATCCTGTTAGCACTGCTTTTTTATCATCAAATTTATTTGATATACTTTTAAATCCATTCTTTAATATTTCTGCTTTATTTTCCTCTATAATGTAATCCATTGTTTTTATTGAAATTTTATTTTTAGATTTATCATATTCACATTTTACATTATATGCAATTTCAAATCCATCACTAGAAATATATAATTTATTATTTTTAGTTTTTATTGGTTTTTCTAATCTAAAATATGTCGTTTCAGAATTAGATGGATTTATTTTTTCTATTTCTTCAGCACCATCAACAAATGTTACTATTTCTTCTTTTGTTTCTATATAACATTCATCTGAATTTTCAGATTTATTTCTATAATTTCCATTATAACTTTTATAATTCAAATATTCCGCAATATCTCTTATTGGAACATACATTGTTCCATCATCTTCGATTTGTATTATTTTTTTCAATTCTGCATTATTATTACCATTTAAACTAATTGTTAATTCTTTTCCTTTCATTTTAACAAGTGTAGCATAAGTAACAACTATTAAAATGGCAACTATAAATATCGCAACAAGTAATATTACAGCTATAATTGGCTTTTTATCTTTTTTGGTAGTTTGCGCATTTTTTATTTCTTCATCATCAACAAAATTCATTTGTATACCTCCTATATTTTATATCCATAACGTTTATAAAAATCTTCTCTAAAATTTCCTAAATTATCATTTTCTATTTCTATTCTAACTCTTTCCATTAGTTTAGTCAAGAATCTTAAATTATGGATTGAAAGTAGTCGTATTCCTAATATTTCATTAGTTTTAACTAGATGTCTTATATATGCTCTAGTATAATTTTTACAAGTGTAACAATCACATTCACTATCTAATGGATTCCAATCTCTTTCATATTCCGCATTTCTAATTACGACTTTTCCATTCCATGTCATTGCATTTCCATGTCTTGCAAGTCTAGTTGGTAATACACAATCACACATATCAATACCTGCCATTGCTGCTTCTATTAAATAATCTGGTGTTCCTACTCCCATTAAATATCTTGGCTTGTCCTCTGGTAATAGTGGAGTAGTATATTTTAATATATCTAAAAATTCTTCTTTAGGTTCACCAACACTTATTCCTCCAATTGCATAACCTGGAAAATCTAATTCTATCAAGTCTTTTGCACTTTGTTCTCTTAAATCTTTAAAAAATCCTCCTTGTACAATTCCAAATAATGCTTGTTTATCGGTAGTTGTATGAGAATCTTTACATCTTTTAGCCCATCTAGTTGTTCTTTCCATTGATTGTTTTGTATATTCATATGTTGATGGATATGGACAACATTCATCAAATGCCATAATTATATCTGCTCCTAAGTCTTCTTCAGTTTTCATTACAGATTCAGGTGAAAAGAAATGTTTACTTCCATCTAAATGTGATTTAAATTCTACACCTTCTTCATGAATTGTACGTAAATCTCCTAAACTAAATACTTGAAATCCTCCACTATCGGTTAAAATTGGTCTATCCCAATTCATAAATTTGTGAAGTCCACCAGCTTCTTTTACCAAATCTTGTCCTGGTCTTAAATATAAATGATATGTATTAGCCAAAATTATTTGAGCCTCTATTTCATCTTTTAAATCTTCTGGTGTCATTGATTTTACTGTAGCTTGTGTGCCTACAGGCATAAACACTGGAGTTTGAATATCTCCATGTGGAGTGTGTATTACTCCTCTTCTTGCTCCAGTTTGCTTACATACATGTAATAATTCATATGTTACTGCTTGTTTCATCTTTCATTCTCCTCTTGTGAAATTTCTTTGTTTTTATTTTCATATTCATTCGTAATATTATTTTTTTCAGCATTTTCTTGTTGATTTTCTACTTTTAATGAATTAACAAATTCATCTTTTTCATTTGCTTGTCTAATATAGTTTAAGCTTTTGTTCTGTGCTTCTAAGCCATATTTTTCTTCTATTTGATCAAAAGTTAGATTACTTTTCTCAAAACTTTGAACATAATCTTTTACAACATCAGAAATATTTTCTAATCCACCTTTTGTCATAAATGATGATACATATCTTCTAGGTTGCAAACTTATTCCATTTTTCTTATCGGAATTAAGCATTGTAATTTTTCCATCTTTATAAATTCCAATTCCTGGGTTTGTTGGATCCAGAACAAGTATCAAATTATCTTCTGGACTATCTACAAGTGTTACTAAATGATTTCCAAACACACTTTCAAATGGTATTTCTTCTTCATCATCTTGTTGTTCTTCTTCGTTTTCCCTATTTTCTTCTTTTTTCTCATCATTTACCACAAAATTTCTTTTAATATCTGCAATTGTATAATTTCCATTTT
Source organism: uncultured Clostridium sp. (assembly GCA_946545015.1). Classification (GTDB taxonomy): domain Bacteria; phylum Bacillota; class Clostridia; order TANB77; family CAG-508; genus CAG-269. The sequence goes on along the minus strand of CAMNMV010000001.1, from coordinate 36,637 downwards.
CATCCATTTGAACAATCATCGTTCTAGCATTATATTCAGGATTTATAGCATTTAATTTTTTGGCAATATCATTAGCCATATTTCTACATACTCCATATCCATCTTCTGTTGCTAAATCTAATTCAAGATATCCCTTTATATCTTTTTTAGGTTCACCATAACCTTTAATACTTCCCCACATGTCATCCATAACTTTCATATATGTCTGAACATCATTTAAATTCATTGATTTTACTTTTTCTGCATATTTACTTATTTTTTCATTATATTTTTCTATTTCTTTTTCATATACTATACTATTTTTTTCTTTTTCTTCTTTCATATATTCTGCTCCCATTATTGCAAAAGAAGGAGGGGCTAGTGTAAGTACGCCTGTAGCAACAACAAGTGCATTTTTAGTTCCAGCAATCATATTTTCTTTTATTCTCCATAATACTGCTTTCAAGATATTTGTATTATCTTTTATTTCTTTATACATTGCCTTTACTAGAATTTTATTATATTGTTCTTCACCATATTTATTATAGATATCAATATATTTTCCTTCAGAAAATAATTTTTTTATTTCGTGTTTTTTTATTTTTCTAGGTGTATTTTTTACATATTCTTTTGAACCATATTTTAAATAAATATCACCATATTTCTTTTCTTTTTTTAATTTCTTTATTTGTTCTTTAGTTTCTTTATTCATTATTTATTTTCCTCAACTTCATAGAATAAAATTAATTTATAAACATTGCATCTCCAAAACTAAAAAATCTATATCTTTCTTTTACCGCTTCATTATATGCTTTCATAATATAATCTTTTCCAGCTAATGCTGATACTAACATCAAAAGTGTAGACTCTGGAAGATGGAAATTTGTAATTAACCCATCTATGCATTTAAATTTATATCCTGGATATATAAATATTTGTGTATCACTTTCTTGAGGTTTTACCATTCCTGTTTTTTCATCTGCTATTGATTCTAAAACTCTACATGAAGTTGTTCCTATAGCAATTACTCTTCTTCCTTCTTTTTTAGCTCTATTTATAATTTCAGCATCTTCTTCCTTTATGTAAAAATGTTCAGAATGCATATGATGTTCTTCCACTTTTTCAACTTTTACTGGTCTAAAAGTACCTATTCCTACATGTAATGTTACATTAGCAATCTCTACACCTTTATCTTTTATTTTCTCTAATAATTCAGGTGTAAAATGAAGTCCTGCTGTTGGAGCTGCTGCTGAACCTTCATATTTTGCATAAACAGTTTGGTATCTATCTTTTTGTTTTAGTTCTTCATGAATATATGGTGGAAGTGGCATTAAACCAATTTTGTCTAGTATTTCATTAAAAATTCCTTCATATTTAAATTTTACTTTTCTAGTTCCACCTTCCATTATGTCTAATACTTCCGCTTCTAACAAACCATCTCCAAATATAACTTTAGTTCCTATATGCAACTTATTTCCTGGTCTAACTATACTTTCCCAAATATCTCCTTCAATATTATTTAATAATAAAAATTCAATATTTGCTCCCGTTTCTTTTTTTCCATATAACCTTGCTGGAATTACTTTTGTATTATTTCTTACTAATACATCTCCTGGTTGCAAATATTCTAATATATCTTTAAATGTTTTATGTTCAATCGTTTCATCTTTTTTATTTAAAATCATTAATCTTGATTCATCACGTTTTTCTATTGGTGTTTGTGCTATTAACTCTTCTGGTAAATCATAATAAAAATCTTTTACGTCCATTTTTAATCCTTTCTATTTTAATCAAAAATATTTTTTAGTTCTGAGGCATATTCAAAATCTGAATTTTTAGCTGGTTTTAATGTATATATTTCTTTTGGTAATCCTATTTTACTGTCACCTGAATTTATCTCACAATTCATATAATCTGTATACCATTTTTTCTGTCCAATCAAAGCCTCCTCTTTATATCCATATTGCTGATAATCATGTAATTGAGGAATCTCATATCCATATTCTTTAGAATTTCTTTCTAGAGAATGTAAAAATTCATGTAAAAACACTTCTTCTGGAAATTCATTAATTCTAGAATCATATTTATATACATAACTTTTAGAATCATTTGGCAATCTTATATTTGAAAAACCTATTCCATAATAATCCATGGATCCTAATCCAATCCAGTCATTAATTTGTATGGTATTCATAAATTTATCATTTCCTAATTTTACTATTATAAATATATGATCATAATTATTTTGATTTATCGTGTTTTTTATATCATTTTCAACATCTTCAGGACCTACATAATATCCAAATTCTTCATCATATGATAACTTAGATAATGGAGTATCTATATTATAAAAATCACATTTTGCTTTCATTTTTCCTTGGCTAAGTGTTTCACATACATCTTCAAATCTTCTAATTGTGTTTCTAATATCTGAAACTTCAGCATCAGATACTTGTATTTTTACATTTTCATTATTTATATTTACATCTGTATTATTATACATAAAACATGCAAATTTCCATTCATTTGATTCATCAGCAACACCTTGCTCTATTTTTATATCAGAAAACCAAGCTGTACCTTTGCATTCTCCTTCATATCCACCTAATCTAACCCCTATTGCTAATTCTTCTTTATTTTTAGAATTAAAAATTAGTTCAATTTTTTGCCAATCTGTTGTACCTTTTACAGCAATAGATCTTATTGTTTGACCATCTATTGAAATATGCGCTCCACTTCCTGATTTATCATTTTCTGATTCCACATTTTCCGTTTTTACCATACAACTTACTCTATATGGCTTATTCTTCTTTAAAGTCACTTTTTTAGTAATCATTGCATCATTAAACTCTGGAGATGATATCTTAAAACTTCTTTTATCTGAATATTTTATTTGATTATCTCTTTTAAATTCAGTTATATCTTTTTTTGATATATTTTTAGTATAATCCATAAAATTATTTTCTTGAAAAAATTCATATGCAAAATATAAAGCACATGCAATTATAGCAAAAAATATTAAATTTTTAATCAATTTAAAAAATACTCTCATATATATAATACCTCTAGTTTATAATTTATCATAATATTATGATTTTGTCTATATTTATTCTTGTTATTATTCATATAAAATGTTATAATTATAGCATATTGGAGGGGGTTAAATGATTGAATTATTATCGCCTGTTGGTGATTTTGAATGCTTAAAAGCAGCTGTACAAAATGGAGCGGATTGTGTATATTTTGGTTCCAACTCTTTTAGTGCAAGAGCTTTCGCTTCTAATTTTGATGATAATACTTTAAAAAATGCTATTAATTATGCCAAAACTAGAGGTGTTAAAACTAATCTAACATTAAACACTTTAATAAAAAACAATGAATTTAAAGATGCTTATAATCTTGCAAAAAAAGCTTATGAATTTGGTATAGATGCAATAATTGTTCAAGACCTTGGCCTTGGCTTAAAACTAATTAAAGACTTTCCAGATTTACCTATTCATGCAAGTACTCAAATGTCAGTTCATAACTTGCAAGGAGTACTAGCGTTACAAAAACTAGGATTTAAACGTGTAGTTCTTGCTAGAGAATTATCTGCAGATGAAATTGCATATATTTGTAAAAATTCTGATGTTGAAATCGAATGTTTTATTCATGGAGCACTATGTGTCTGCTATTCCGGTCAATGCTTATTTTCAAGTATGATTGGTGGAAGATCTGGAAACCGTGGTAAATGTGCTCAACCCTGTAGATTGAATTATGAATTATTTGAAAATAACAAAAAAATTGATAATGGATATTTATTGAGTACTAGAGATTTATTAGGCTTGGATTATATTCCTTTCCTTATAAATTGTGGTGTAACATCATTTAAAATTGAAGGAAGAATGAAAAACCCTGAATATGTTGCAACAGTCACTAGAATATATAGAAAATATATTGATATAGCTCTTTCTAAAGATAGTTTTAAAATAGATGAACAAGACAGAAAAAATTTATTACAAGTTTTTAATCGTGGGCTATCTTCTACTGGTCATTTAAGTAAAGACCCTAATAAAAATTTAGTATATAAATCAAAGCCAAACAATATGGGATTACCTTTAGGAATTGTTCAAAAATATAATAAATCAAAAGGATATATAACTTTAAAATTAAAAGAAAAATTAGAAATTGGAGATACTATTTCTTTAGAAAATGAAACTGGAACTTATACAGTTTCAGAACTTATGGATGGTTCTACAAATAAATTAAAAAATATTCCTTTAGGATTACCTAATCAATTAGTTACAATAGGTAGAATGAAAGGAAATATTTCAATAAAAGATAATGTATTTAAAATTTCCTCTAAAGAGCTTTCAACTACTGCATTAAATAGTTTTAATAAGGAAAATAAGAAAATTTTGTTAAACATCAGGCTTTCAATAAAAAAGAATAAACCAATTTTTGCAATAGTAACATCAGCCAATAATATTTTATTATATAAAAATCTAAATTTGTCATATACTTCAACTGTAATTCCTGTTGAAGCAAAAAATAAACCTATTACTAAGGAAGATATAATTAAACAAATATCAAAAACTGGTAATACCCCATTTGATTTTAAACAAATAATTGTTGATATTGATGATAATATATTCATTCCAAAATTAAGTAGTTTAAATGAATTAAGAAGAATTATTTTAGATAATGTTCAAGATTTTGCAACTGGAAATATACTAAGAAAATCCCAAAAAACTTCTTATAAAGAAAATGAAACTTCTTTAATATCAAAAAAACAAAAAGAAGTATTTAAAAGTTCTAATAAAATCACTAAAAAAATTTCTATATTATTGAATATTTTAAATACAAATTTTGATTATTCTAAATTAGAAAATATAGATAATATATATATTCCTTTAAAATATTTTGCAAATAAGAATTATTCAAATATTTTGGAAACAATTAGTCAAAAATTTAATTTATATATTTATCTACCTACTATTATAAAAGCTAATTACAGAAATCTATTTCACAATAATATTGAAAATGCTATAATAAAATATAACATTAAAGGATTTGTAATATCAAATATTTCTAATTTTGTGTTAATAGAAGATTTGCAAAATAAATATGACAATAAATTTGAACTAATATCTAATTATACTTTAAATATCTATAATGACAATACAATCAATGAATTATATAATTTAGGAATATCTAAATATACTATAAGTCCTGAGTTAGACAAAAATTGTATATTAAGTCTAAACAATAATGATTATTCACAAGAACTTATTGTTTATGGGAAAATCCCTTTAGTGAATATGAATTATTGTTTACTAGGAAAAACAAATAAATGTTATCCAGGATGTGAGGCAAAATGTTCTAATCTTGATAATATTTATTATTTAAAAGATAGATTAAATATGAATTTTGAAATTATTCCTGATAACATTCAGACCGTAACAACTATTTATAATAGTAAAATATTATCCATCTCTCCATTAGATTTCAAAAGTACATATTTAAGATTAGATTTCTTACATGAAGATATCGAAACTATGAATAATATTATAACTACATTTTCATCAGGAAAAAGATTAGAAGGTAAAGAATTTACAAATGGTAATTTAAATAGAGAAATCTAAAAATAGAATATAAATTATAAATTAATAAATAAATTATTTTATACTAAAAAAAAGAGAGCAACATTGTTGCTCTCTTAATTATTTGTGATCAATCAATCGTTTTGCCTGTTCGATTTTTTTCTGCCTCCTCTTCAGCATGTTTAAAAGCATCAGCCATCTTCTGGTTTTCTTCTGACTGCTTCTTTTTTGCAGCTTCTTCATCAGCAGCTCTCTCAGGGTTCTTAAACTTTTCCCATAAATCAGACCATTTGCTCATAAAGCATACCTCCTTTTGTCAAGTCTGAAAAATAACTAACTCATGAAGTAATTATATATTATTTTCGCTATGCAGTCAATTATAATTAATTTATTATAGTAGATCTTTACACTTGTTTACTACTTAAATCAATAATCAAATCCATATTGTCATCAGATGCAGCTTTGTTTTTTCTTATTGCCCCACATTTCTTACATTTAAATATAATTACATATCCTTTTTTAGAATCAATCTCTAAACTTACTGGTTCCAAATCACCATGGCATGTTTCTTGTCTATCTCCAGGATTTTTATCTACATGTTTTGAATGTAAACAATATGGACAATGATTTCTACAAGAATATCCAAGTGGCTTTACTTTTTTACCACAATTTTCACATACAAATTCTTCATCAATTTCTGTGAATCTACTTGGTTTTAACATTTTTTCTCCTTTTAATATTCAAAATCTCCTCCACCTAAAAATTCTTTTAATAATGAATTTGATGGAATTAGTTTACTATCAATTGTTTTAAAATATTTTAACATGTTTACTAATCTTCTAGCTTCTGCATATTCTTTTTCTTCTGGAGTTATTTCTTCTAGTAATGGTAATGCTATTTCTTTTAAAGCTCCTAATTCATAAATTAAAGATGTATTAAACATTGCATCAGCTGATTCTTGGAATGGGAATATATTTTGTTCTTCACCATCATTTACACTTTTCCATGTTTTTAATGTATGTAATGCTGAATATCCTCTAAATTGATAATCTCTTACAATTCTTCTTATTAATCTATTATCTGTTGAAGATATTCTATTATAATAATCCATATTTAAAACTGTTAAATCACTTATATATATTTTAAACTTTTGATTACTTTGAATTTTACTTGTTAATCTATCATTTAAGCAATGAATTCCTTCTATTACTAGAACTTCATCTTCATGTAATTTTAACATTTTTCCTTTATATCTCTTTGTTCCTACTTTAAAATCAAATTGTGGCATTTCAACTTCTTCACCATTTAATAATCGAGTTAAATGATCATTGAATAAATCCATATCTATAGCTTCAATACATTCAAAATTGTAATTACCATTTTCATCTTTTGGAGTATCTTTTCTTTCGACAAAATAATTATCTACAGAAATTGTAACTGGTTTTATTCCATTTATTCGTAATTGAATTCCCAATCTTTGAGCAAATGTTGTTTTTCCAGATGATGAAGGTCCTGCTATTAATATCATTTTTACATCTTTTCTTTTTAAAATTTCATCAGCTATATTTGCAATTTTCTTTTCATGTAAAGCTTCATCGATCATTATTATATCTTTTATTTTATTTTCTTCTACTGTTCTATTTAATTTTTCAACAGTATTAATTTTTAATATTTTGTGTAAATCATCATATTCATTTAATGCTAAAGATAATTTATTGCTTTCTTTGTCATTTGGTAATTCTGCAGGATTTTTTGAACTTGGATATTTAACTAAAAATCCGTCTTCATATTTTTCTAATTTAAAAATATTTAGACTTCCAGTATTTGCAGCAATCATACCATAACAATAATTATAATAATCTTCACAATAATACATAACAATTTCATTGTTAGATTCTAAATCATATTGTAATTTTCCTCTTCTAGTTTTAGTTTCTTCATAAAATTTCTTTGCTTCTTCACGGTTCATTATTCTTTTTTCGATTTTTAAATCTTTTTGTATTATTTCTTTCATTTTTTTAGAAATTTTTTCTAACATTTCATCAGTTGTTTCCATATTATCAATTTCACAAAACATTGCATGAGCTAATTGATAATTTACTGTAATAAGAGCTTCTGGATATAATTCTCCAAATGCTTTTCCTAAAATATATATAAGTGTTCTTCTATATATTTTCATTCCTTCTTTATTTGTCATATCAATTAATTCTATATTTGAATCTTTACTTAATTCAAAATCTAAATTTTGATATTCATTATTTACAATACATCCCATAACATTATATTTGTTATTTTGTATTTCTTCTTTTAATAAATCTCTAACTTTTATATTATCTTGTGTTTCGATAATTCTATCTTTAAATGTAATTTTCATAATAATCCCTTCCTTTAGCTATACCATTCTAGTTCCCAATCAGCAAGTTTAACACTGTCGCCTTCTTTAACGCCCATTTTGATCAATTCATCTTCTATCCCCATATTTTTTAAGCATTTTTGAAGATAATACATTGATTCATTGTCTTCTATATTAATTCTTCCCATTAATCTTTCTACAGCTTTTCCTTCTACTATAAATTCACCATTTTCAATTCTAATAGTCCATTTTGATTTTTCGTCTTCTAATTCATAAACAATTTTATCTTCAACTTCTATTAAATCTTCTTTTGGCAATGTTTTTAAAACTTCTGCTACATGATCAATTAAGTTTTCTATGCCTTCACCAGTAACTCCTGATATTTTAAATAATTCTAAATTTTCTTTTTTGGCTAAATCTTCTATATCTTTTAACATGCTTTCATCTTGCATAATATCAATTTTATTTGCTACAATTATTTGTTTTCTTGTACTTAACTTTTCACTATATTTTTTTAACTCATTATTAATAGCATAAAAATCATCTACTGGATTTCTCCCTTCTTCACCAGACACATCTAAAAAATGTAGTAATAATCTTGATCTTTCTACATGTCTTAAAAATTGAATTCCAAGACCTACTCCTTCACTTGCGCCTTCAATAATTCCAGGAATATCAGCAATAACAAAACCATTACCATCTTTTGTTTTAACAACTCCTAAATTAGGTACTATTGTTGTAAAATGGTAATTTGCAATTTTAGGTTTTGCATCTGTTACTCTTGATAAAAATGTAGATTTTCCTACATTAGGAAATCCTAAAAGTCCAACATCAGCAAGTAATTTTAATTCTAATATTACTTCTTTTTCATCTACTTTTTCTCCATCTTCTGAAAAACGTGGTGCTTGACGTGTTGCTGTTGCAAAATGTGAATTTCCTCTGCCACCACGTCCTCCTCTTTGGATTAATTCTACTTGATTTTCTTCAGATAAATCTGCAAGAACTTTTCCAGTCTCAGCATCTTTTACTACTGTACCTATTGGAACTTTAACATATAAATCTTCACCATATTTTCCATTACAATGGTTTCCACTTCCATTTTCACCATTTTTAGCTTTAAATTTTTTATTATATCTAAAGTCAATTAGTGTATTTCTATCTTTATCTACTTTAAAATAAATATTTCCACCATTTCCTCCGTCTCCTCCATCAGGTCCACCAGCTGCTACATATTTTTCACGGCGAAATGTTGCTACACCATTTCCTCCATCTCCTGCTTTAATTATTATTTTTGTATAATCTGTAAACATATTCTCTCCTTTTTATAATTCTTTTCCATTGAAGTTTCTATAGTTTTCCTTAATTTGTTTTACAAAATCTGCATTTTCTTGTGTTTCTGGTTCATCTTGTCTAATAATTTTAAATTCACCATCTAATTTTTCTAACTTTCCAATATACCTAATTTCGTTTTTATTTTCAAAAATACTTGGATCAGATAATAGTTGTAAAAAGGCTTTAACTTCGTCTGTATTTGCATCATTTACAATTTGTTCAAATTCTCTATTTGCAATTTCAAAACAAATCTCATTTTCCTCATATCTTTTTGATTTATACATATCTGACTCAATATTTTTTATAACTGCCTTATATAAATTGGGTATGTCTTCTTTCCCTTCATTTATTAGTTCTAATTTTTCCAATAATAATATATTTCCTTGTTTCTCTCCCTCAGACAAATTAACACCTTTAAATTCTAGTGTCATTTCATCGCTTTGAACAACAGGAATTAATGAAGGATTTTGTAATCTTTTTATTCTATTTATACGTTCAAGTTTATTTTTCTTTTCTGCTTCTAAAGCATTTCTCATTACATCTTCCCTTGCATCAATTCTGTCAAGAAATTCTTCTCTTTGTTTTTTTTCATCTGCTTTTATAGTTTCCAAATATGCTTGTTCTAAATACTTATCTTCCTCTTCAAATACTGATTGATAATTTTCATCCACAGTATGATTTGAAGTTTCTTTCATCCTTCCTAGATAGTATTCACTTTTTTCTGGTTCTTTGGCATTCTCTTCAAAATATTTTGTAACAAAATATTGTAATACGTCGTTTAAATTTTGATTTGGCAAAACTTCAAAACCTATATGGTCGTCATAATCTGAAAGATAAATAGCATCTCCTTCTTTATGGCAAATAATCTGTGCATCATACATAACGCTTTCTCCATCATCTCGTGGAACTGTTGATAGTTCTTTTAAATTGTAAACCCTAACATTTTCTTTATTTCCTATATTAATTTCAAAGGAATCCCCATTGACTTTTTTTGGTCTCATATCATCTTTAACGTTTTCAATTTTTCTATCTGCTTCTTTTGTATTATATACAATCTGTGAAGTTTCTCCTGCTTCTAAACGTTTATTTTTATTGAATAACCCTTTTATTCTATCTATAAAACTCATATTTTTTCTCCTTTTTTTACTTTTCATCTGTAAAATAATTTAACATCATTGCTTTCTTGACTTTTTTCATTGTTTCTTTTGCAACTTTTTGAGCTTTTGCTGTTCCTTCCATTAAAACTTTGTCAACTTCTTCTGGATGAGCTTCATAATATGCTCTTTTTTCTCTTATTGGTTTCAAAGTATTAGAAATATTTTCAGCTAATTGCTTTTTACAAGCTACACATCCTCTTTTTCCTGCTTTACATTCTTCGCATATTTTTTTACAATCTTCTGGATTTGTGAATAAATTATGATAATATGCAACCATACATATATCAGGATTACCAGGATCGTCTTTTTTTATTCTATTTGGATCAGTTACAGCTTTCATAACTTTTTTATTAATTTCTTCTTCAGGATCTGATAAATAAATAGCATTTCCTAAAGATTTTCCCATTTTTGCATTTCCATCTAATCCTTTTATTCTCTTTTCTTTAGAAAGTACTGCTTGTGGTTCTTTAAGAATACCTTCTCCATAAATAGAATTAAATTTTCTAACTATCTCTCTACATTGTTCAATTAATGGTTCTTGATCTTCTCCTACTGGAACTAATTCACCTTCAAATGCAGTTATATCTGCCGCTTGGCTTACTGGATAACCAATAAATCCATAAGTCACACTTTCTCCAAATAATTCTCTTTTCTGTGCTATTTCTGTTTTTACAGTTGGATTTCTTTCTAATCTTGATATTGTAACTAAATTTGAATAATATAATGTTAACTCTGGCATCTCTGGTATCATTGATTGTATATATATTGTTGTCTTTTTAGGATCTATTCCAACTGATAAATAATCCATTGCTAATTCTCTTACATTTTTTCTAACTTTTTCTGGATTATTGAAATTGTCAGTTAATGCTTGTGTATCAGCAATTAATATAAATTGTTCATATTCTGGGTTATCTTGTAATTCTACCCTTTTTTTCAAAGAACCAAAATAGTGTCCTATATGTAATTTACCAGTTGGTCTATCACCTGTTAATATTCTCTTTTTTTCCATAATTGCTCACATTCCCTTCTTAATTTTATTATAATTATATCTATTATATTCTTTTATTAAAATTCCAGTTTACATTATACTATATTTTAAAAATAAAAACAACTCTATTTCTAGAGTTGTCTTATATTTATATGTAGATTTCAAATTAAGCTTTTTTAGCCACTTCTTCTTGTGGGTAAACACTTACTTGTTTTTTATCTCTACCTTTTCTTTCAAATTTTACATTTCCGTCTACTAATGCATATAAAGTATCATCACTACCAATTCCAACATTAGTTCCAGGGTGTACTTTTGTTCCTCTTTGTCTTACTAAAATGTTTCCTGCTAAAACAAATTGTCCATCAGCTCTTTTTACCCCAAGACGTTTTGATTCTGACTCTCTACCGTTATGAGAACTACCTTGACCTTTCTTATGAGCCATTCTCCCTCACTCCTTTCGGTTTTATTATTTATAACCTTTTCTTTAATTCTAATTTTAATTAAGCTTCTTTAGCTTCAGCTTTTTTTGTTGTTGCTGTTTTTGTTGTTGCTGCTTTTGTAGTTGTTGTTTTAGCAGCTGGTAATTTTATTGATGTTATTTCAACTTTTGTGTATGGTTGTCTATGACCTTGCATTCTTCTGTAGTTCTTTTTAGGTTTCATTTTGTAAACTAATATTTTTTTAGCTTTACCATGTGCAACTACTTTTCCTTCAACCTTTACACCTTTTACATAAGGACTTCCTACTTGTACTTTTCCATCTTCTGATACTAAAACTACACTATCAAATGTAACTTTTTTTCCTTCTTCAGCATCTAATTTTTCAAAAAATACAACATCTCCTTGTGCTACTTTGTATTGTTTTCCACAGCTTTCAATTATTGCGTACATTTAAAATGCACCTCCCTTATTTGTATACTCGCTAATCCTTAAAAAAGGTAACTAATTTTAATTAGTATTTGTGAACCTTGACTAAGCGGATTACAGTTAGATATTTTAACATAAATTTATCTATATGTCAACTAATTTTAGATATCTTTTTAATAAAAATAGATAAACATCTTATTTTAAATAAAAAGTTTATCTATTCTTAGTTTTATTAACTTATTTTTTAATTAATGTATATCATCATCCAAATCATCATCATCTGAACTATCTACAAAAATTTCTCTACCTGTAATACGTTTTTTATCTCTTTGTTCTTCTGCCATTTTTGATATTTTTTCTTTAACCTCAAACGCTTTCTTAATATCAACAATATCAAATTCTGGAGTTGTCTTATCTGCTGAGCAACAATGAATTGTGCCTACTCCAAATATTTTTTGTATAAAAGAACGTTTTAATGTAACATCCATTATTCTATATAATTTTACTTCTTCTTGTTTTGTTGATAAAAGTCCTGTATCTATCAACAATTTATCCTCCAATAAAATATATTTTGTAAATGATAATGGTAAACCAAATATTGGTCTTTTTCTATCTTTCCATATTATATTTAATTTTTCCATATATATCTCCTACCTTTATGCTGATTCTTTTGTTGTATCAGTAGCACTGCTTGTTACTTTCTTTCTTGTTTTCTTTTCTTTTACTACAGCATCTTTTTCTTCATTAATAATAACTTCTGGCTCTGCATTTTCTAATACAGTTTCTTTTGTTATTATACATTTTTCTATTTTTGGATTTGATGGTATGTCAAACATAATATCTCTCATAATTTCTTCAATTATTGATCTTAATCCTCTTGCTCCAGTTTTTCTTTCTATTGCTTTATCAACAATTGCTTCTAGAGCTTCATCTTTAAATTCTAGATTTACTCCATCAATTTCCATTAATTTAGTATATTGTTTTACTAATGAATTTTTAGGTTCAACTAAAATTTTTATTAATGCATTTTTATCCAAATTTTTGATGGTTGCAATTATTGGTAATCTTCCTATGAATTCTGGAATTAATCCAAATTTCAATAAATCTTGTGGTAATAATTCTTTAAATACTTCATATTTATCTATATCTTTTGTACTTTCTATTTTTGTTCCAAAACCAATAGCTTTTTTACCAGTTCTATCTTTTATAATGTTTTCTAATCCTTCAAATGCTCCACCGCAAATGAATAATATGTTTTCTGTGTTTATTTGTATTAATTCTTGATTTGGATGTTTTCTTCCTCCTTGTGGAGGTACTGATGCAACTGTTCCTTCTATTATTTTTAATAGTGCTTGTTGAACACCTTCACCACTAACATCTCTTGTAATTGAAACATTTTCAGATTTTCTTGTTATTTTATCAATTTCATCAATATATATAATACCTTTTTCTGCTTTTTGAACATCACCATCTGCTGCTTGTATTAGCTTTAATAAGATATTTTCAACATCTTCCCCAACGTAACCTGCTTCTGTTAATGTTGTAGCATCAGCAATTGCAAACGGAACATTTAATATTTTGGCTAATGTTCTTGCCAAAAGTGTTTTTCCACATCCAGTTGGCCCTAACAATAAGATATTACTTTTTTGTATTTCTACATCGTCATCTTTTTTGTTCTCTTCTTCATGTAAAACTCTCTTGTAATGATTATATACTGCAACTGCCAAAGATTTTTTAGCATCATCTTGACCAATTACATATTCATCTAATATATCTTTTATTTCTCTTGGACTTGGTATATCTTCTGTTAATTCATATTCTGCTTCTTCTTCATATAGTTCTGCATCAATTATACTATTACATAAATCAACACATTCATCACAAATATATACCCCTGGCCCTGCAACTATTTTCTTTACATTTTCTTGTGCCTTACCACAAAATGAACATCTTACGTTCTTTGGTATATCATTTCTTGCCATATAATTCTCCTTTTAATTAAATTCTCTTTTCCATTATTCCATCAATTAATCCATATTTTAATGCTTCTTCTGCTGTCATATAATTATCTCTTTCTGTATCTTTTTGAATTGTTTCGATTGTTTGACCAGTTCTTTCACTTAAGAATTTATTTAATTTATCTCTTGTTTTTACTAAGTGATCAGCATGAATTTTTACTTCTGTCGCTTGTCCTGAAATTCCGCCTCCACCTATTAATGGTTGATGAATTAATATTTCAGCATTTGGTGTCGCATATCTTTTTCCTTTTTCGCCAGCAGCAAGTAATGCTGCCCCCATGCTTGCAGCCATACCAACACATATTGTTGATACTGGACATTTTATATAATTCATTGTGTCTATTATTCCCATTCCATCTGTTATTGATCCACCTGGTGAATTTATATATAAGTATATTTCCTTGTCTGGATCTTCTGATTCTAGAAAAAGTAATTGAGCTATTATTAAGCTAGATGTTGTCGGATTTACATCTTCTCCTAAAAATATTATTCTATCTTTTAACAATCTTGAAAAAATATCATAAGATCTTTCTCCTTTACTTGTTTGTTCAATAACATATGGTACTAAACTATTTTTTTCTAACATATTATCTTCCTCCTTAAATTATGATTATTATATACTAAGTATTAAATTTGTCAATACTTACAACTTATTAAAACAAAAAGTTGAGGCCTATATATAATTACCCCAACTTTTATTTCATTTATTATTTCATTTTAGCATTTTTAACTAAGAAATCAACTGCTTTTTCTGTTTCAATTCCTTGTTTTATGTAATTTTTAACATTTTCATTTTCTTTAAGTTCGTCAGCAGATTTTCCATAGTTTTTAGCCATTTCTTCTAATTTCTCTTCGATTTCTTTTTCTTCTACTTCAATTTTTTCAGCTTTTACAACGGCTTCTAATGCTAATCTTGATTTGATAGCATCTATTGCTTGTGGTTCATATTCTTTTTTAACTTCTTCTTCTGTTTTACCCATCATTTTAAAATATTGATCTAATTTTAATCCTTGATATGATAATCTTGTTTCAATATCTTTTAACATATTTTCTGTTTCTGTTTCAATCATACCAGTTGGGATATCAACTTTCATTTCTTTGCAAACAGCTTTTATAACAGCATCTTCTGTTTCATATTTTGCTTTATCAGCATTTGCTTTTTCTTGTTTTGCTTTGATATCTTTCTTTAATTCTTCTAAAGTATCAAATTCACTAACATCTTTAGCAAATTCATCATCTAATTTTGGTAATTCTTTTTTCTTTATTTCATGAACTGTTACTTTAAATATTGCATCTTTTCCGGCTAAATCTTTTGAAAAATATTCATCAGGGAATTTTACTTTTACATCTTTTTCTTCGTCAACTTTCATTCCTTCTACTTGATCTTCAAATCCTGGTATAAAAGTATTGCTTCCTATTTCTAAATCATAATTTTCACCTTTTCCACCATCAAATGCTTTTCCATCTACAAATCCTTCAAAATCAATTACAGCTGTATCACCTTTTTCAACTGGTCTATCTGTTACTGTAACTAATCTTGCATTATGTTCTTGCATATGTTTTAATTCTTCTTTTACATCTTTATCTGTTACATTATACTCTACTTTTTTAATTTCTATACCTTTATATTTTCCAAGTTCTACTTCTGGTTTTGTTTGCATTATTGCTGTGAATTTTAAGTCTTTTCCTTTTTCAATTTGTGTAACTTCTATATCAGGTCTACTAACAACTTCTAATTTATTTTCTTTTACAGCTTCTTCTAATGCTTTTGGAGCCACTTCATTAAATGCATCTTCATAGAAAATTTCTTTTCCATAATATTTTTCTACTATTTGCATAGGTGCTTTTCCTTTTCTAAATCCAGGGATGTTAAAATATTTAGCACTTTGGAAATATACTTTCTTTATAGCTTCTTCAAATTTTGAAGCCTCAACTGTTACTTCTATTTTTACTTCATTTGCATTTTTTGTTTTTTCTACTTTACTACTCATTTTTTTCAATCCTTTCTATATTCATATAGCTATATCATTATAACACATTTTTCCCATTTTGCAAGGATATTTTAAGAATTTTTAAAAAATACTTGTTTTTTTTTCATTTATGTGTTAAACTTGTTATTAGTCAATTTTATTTTTAAAAAATTAGGAGGTGCAATTTAATATGGCTAAATGTGCAATTTGTGAAAAATCAGGACATCACGGAAACAAACTTAGCATTACTCGTTCACATATCAGTAAAAGAACACCTAGAACATGGGAACCAAATTTAAGAAGAGTTAAAGCTGAAATAGATGGAGAAACAAAAAGAATTTATGTATGTGCTAAATGTTTAAAAGATGGTAAAGTAAAAAGAGCTTAAGATACTATACTTCAAAAAGTAGAGTTCATAGCTCTTTTTTTGTTTTATTCTTTTATTCCAAAAATAAGTTTTACAAATCCCCTTAAGAACCTGGGTACTTTTTTTACTACTATTTGCATATGTATTCCCCCTTTTCAACATGCAAGCCAAGCAAATCCTACTATCATAACAATGACTCCTATTAAAAATAGCCAACCTGTTATTGGAAGTAATAGTACTAATAGCATTCCTATTCCCAACCCAATTAAAGTCACTCCTAATGTTTTTTTCAAAAATCCTTTCATACTATTCCCCTCCATCTTTATATATTATATTTCAAAATTCACTTTATGTTACTATTTTATTTATTATAGTAATATCCTATTTTACATTTTAATCTTTATAATAATTCTTATTGACTAACAAAATAAATTTTTATATTATACTATTGTAAATAATATAGATAAAATAATAAAAATCAAATTTAAAAGGAATGATTTTATGGAAAATATGGAAAATAATGAAATAATAAATATAATAAAAAATTTAAAAAATGCATATCCTGATGCAACTTGTAGTTTGGATTTTAAAGAACCATATCAATTAGTATTCGCAGTTATGCTTTCTGCACAATGCACTGATGAAAGAGTTAATAAAACAACTCCAATTCTATTTGCTCGTTGCAAAACTCTACAAGATTTTATCGATATAGATATTAAAGAATTAGAAAATATCATACATCCATGTGGATTTTACAAAAACAAAGCCAAAAATCTAAAACTATGTGCTAAACAATTAGTCGAAAATTTTAATGGTATTGTTCCTAATAATTATGAAGATTTAATGTCTCTTGCAGGAATCGGAAGAAAAAGTGCTAATGTTGTTATGTTAGAAGCCTTTGGAATTGCAAGTGGTATTGCTGTTGATACTCATGCAAAAAGAATTTCAAATTTAGTTGGTTTTAGTAAATCAAAAGAACCAGAAAAAATAGAACAAGATTTATTAAAAATATTTCCAAAAGAATATTTAAAAGATATAAATCATTTATTAATGTGGCATGGAAGAAATTGTTGCATTGCAAGAAATCCTAAATGTGATAAATGTCCAATAAATATATATTGTAATCATTTTAACTCCAAATAACTTTGGAGTTTTTATTTTTCTTTTTTCTCTTTTTATTTTATTCTTTTTTGTACTCTCTTCTTATATCTATTATTAATTTAGAATAAAATAAATTATTTACGAAATACTATCTCTATAGAGGTGATTTATTTGACAAATATTAACTGTTTACAAGATTGTATATATCAAAAAGATGGAAAATGCCAATATTTTTTTATTTCAAAATGCACTTTATCATTATCAAAACAATGTGCTTATTACAAAAAAAAATAATCTATTTATCTTATTTTTTAATTGACAAAAAAAATATAAAAGTATATAGTTTATATATAAAAAATATATATTATTAGGAGGTATTTTAAATGTTAAAAAACAAATTAAAAATACTATTAATTCTATTAATGGTATTTTGTATAACTTTATCTCCTCTAAGTTTTGCAGATGATGAAACAATTACTGAAAATACTCAAGAAGAAGTTCAAATTACTGAAGAAGACACAAATACTGAAAACTTAGAAGTTGATGAAAATTTAGAACCAGGAAGTGAAAATACAGAAAATCTTCCAGTTGAAGATAATGCAACTCACGAAGATAAATATGTAATAGGAGATTCTGTTGTAATTGATAATATCATAGATGGAAATTTGTTTGTTATCGCAAATAATGTAACAATCAAAAATCAAATTATTGGTAATGCTTTTATCTGTGCACAAAACGTTAATATAACAGATCAAGGCTATATTTCAAACTCACTTTATGTTGCCACTAACGATTTACAAATAACTGGTATTGTTTATGACATATATGCAGTTTCTAATAATGCTAAGCTTAGTGGATACATCTATAGAGACTTACATATCGCTACAGACACAATTGATTTATTAACTACAGTCGGAAGAAATGCTTCAATAACAGCAAAAAATATGAATTTTACAAATAAAGAATCTCAAGAAGCTAGTAATGAAGAAAATACTACACCTATAGTATCTGCACAAATAATGGGAAATTTAGATTATTCTTCAGAAAGTGAAATAACTATTCCAGAAGGAATAGTTTCAGGAAAAATTACTTATAGCAATTCTAGTTTATCACTAATAAAAACAAATTCTATAATGTCTATGATTTATTTTACATTATTTGTTATAGCTTTATTTGGAATTTATAAATGGTTAGCCCCAAAATTCTTAAAAAATTCTGGAAATTTAATCACTGCCAAACCATTTAAAACAATTGGATTAGGTATTCTTACATTAGTTGCTTTACCAGTAATATCTGTTTTACTATTAATGATTAAAGTTACATCAACAGTTGGATTATTCCTTTTAGCAATTAATTTAGTATTACTTTTTGCAAGCAAAGCAACATTTATAATTGCATTAAACAATGTAATAGCTAAAAAGTTAAAATTTGAAAAAACATTAAAAACATTTTTATTATTAATTCCAACAACAATTGCTATTAAACTACTTTCAATAATCCCATACGTTGGTATAGTATTAAGTATTGTTTGTATCATTATAGGTGCTGGAATTATAGTAAGAAGTATAATTTTCAAAAAAGAATTAGATGTTGAATAATAGAATAAACTAAAATATTAATGAAATACTAGAATAATAAAAAAATAAGAATATACTAATATAATAAAAAGTTCGGATTACTCCGAACTTTTTATTTATCATTCTCTTCTCTATCATCATTTTCATCTAAATTATTATATATTTCAAAATCTACTTGTCGTAATATTTTACTTGCAGAAATAACTCTTACTGTTACTTTATCACCTATTTTATATATTTTATTAGACTTTTCTCCCATTAATATTTTTCTATTATCATCATATATATAATAATCATTTCCTATATTTTCAAAACGAATTAGACCTTCAACTGTATTTTCTAATTGTACAAATATTCCAAAGCTTGTTACAGATGATATTATTCCTTCATATACTTCACCTATTTTATTTTCCATATATTCAGCTTTTTTCAAATCTTCACTTTCCCTTTCTACTTTTGTAGCGATTTTTTCTCTTTCTGAAGATTCTCTTGCACTTTGTTCAGCTTTAATTTTATATTCTTCTACATATTTTTCTTTTACATCATAATTAGCTTTCAAATATTTAGAAATTATTCTATGAATAAATAAATCTGGATATCTTCTAATTGGTGATGTAAAATGGCAATAATATTTACTTGCAATTCCAAAATGTCCTTTATTCTCTGCTTCATACCTTGCAACTTTTAATGTTCTTAGAATTAAATTTGAAACTACTTTTTCTTCTTCTTTTCCTTTTACATCTTCCAAAACTTTTGAAAATTCTTTAGGATAAATCTTTTCATTTGTTATTTTTATTTTCAAACCAAAATTATATAAAAATCTATTAAGTTCTCTTGTTTTATCTAAATCAGGTTCTTCATGTACTCTATATATAAATGGTGCTTGTAACCAATAAAATTTTTCTGCAACAACTTCATTTGCAGTTAGCATAAATTGCTCTATTATTTCATTTGCAAATGTAGTTTCATATTTTCCGATATTTACAACCTTACCTTCTAAATCCAAATCAATTTTACTTTCTGGTATATCCAAATTCAAATATCCTTGTTCTTTTCTTCTTTCTTTTAAAATTAAAGCTAATTCTTCCATAAGTTTAAAATATTTTATATAATCTTTATATTTTTCCACTATTTCTTCATCTGAATTATCTAATATTTTTTGTACATCATGATAATTCATTCTTCGTGTTACATTAATAACTCCTTTAAATATTTCAGAGTCTATTATTTTCCCTTTTGAATCAATTTCAATTCTGCAAGAAAGAGTTAATCTATCTTGTCCTTCATTTAAACTACAAATTCCATTCGATAACTCTCTTGGTAGCATTGGAATAACGCGTCCGAAGCATATATATGCTTGTTCCTCTTATATATGCCTCTTTATCTAGTTCACTATTTTCCCCTACATAATGACTAACATCTGCAATATGAACATTTAAAATATAATTACCATTATCTAATTTTTCTACACTTACTGCATCATCTAAATCTTTAGCATCTTCACCATCTATTGTAAATACTATATCTTTTCTTAAATCTTTTCTATATCTTAAATCTTTGTCTGATATTGTCCACTTCTTACTTTTGGCTTCTAACACAACTGCTTTCGGAAATTCATATGGTAAGTCATATTCTTTTATTAATGATAACATATCCACTCCAGCTTTATTAGGATCTCCAATAACTTCTATAATCTTTCCCTCAGCTCTTTTATCTCCTTTAGGAAATTTTGTTATTTTAACTAAAACTTTATGATTATTTCTTGCTTTTCCAAAATTCTTTTTAGATATAAATATATCACCATATAGTTTTCGATTATCTGGTACAACAAAACCAAAACTTCTACTATTTTGAAATGTTCCTACTAGAGTATCCTTTAATTCAACATTTTTCTCCATATTTCCCCTCTCTAAACAAAAAAGAGCAAGTTTTCACTGCTCTTAGTTTTAATAATTTATGCTAACCATAATATTCCTAATACTATTGTTAGTACAACAAATATTACTGAAAAAATTATAGTCCATTTTTTTAATTTTCCAGTTTTTGTTCTTGACTTATTTTTGTCATAAAAATTATTTGTTGATGATCCTGTTAATGTTGAAGATAATCCTTCATCTTCTTTTGATTGAATCATAGCTAAAATTACTACAACTAATACCACTATAAAATATATAACTGTTAATATTGTTCTTATCATTTTTATTCCTCCTACGTTATTTATAACTACTTCCTAATTTACACTTGCATATTGTAACACAATTTTTTTTAAAATGCAACTATTCTTATAAAACATATTAAAGAAAAAATTATTATTTTTCTACAAATACTTAAAAATAAGTAAAAATTTGTACTTTTTATTCCCAAAATATTTATTTCATCATACTTGAAAATTATTTTTTCAATCTCCTCATTTTTTAGAATTTTTGTATCTTCCATATATTCTTTTGCTAAATATCTAGCTTTTATCATTGCATCATTTTCTAGATAATTTCTAACAAGTAGATATACCATACCTAATACTATCAAAATTGTTACAAATAAAAACCATAAATTTTGAAATTTTCCAAATAATACAATACTTGAAATAATTAAAAAATATATTAAGTATATATTTGAATATATAAAATTAAAGCTTAAGATTTTATTTCCTTGTACTGAATGTAAACATTCATGTGCAATTGTCTGAATTCTTGTATATGTATTTTTTATATTAGCTATTAATATTTTATTAGTTAACCAAATATATAAACATGTTTGCTTTCCTTCATTTTCTTCTATTTGCACATTTTCATTATTTAATTTTTTCAGATACCATTTACAAATTTCTTTATTATCAGGAAGTTTTTTTGTTAATTCATCTAATTCTTTATCTTCTACTATTTTTTTAATTTCTTTTAAGTTTATATCAAATATAAATTTTAAAATCAATAATAAATTTACAACTATTATTATTATTATTAAAAATTCCATATTAAATTACCTCGTAAAATATTTTTACGATATAAACTTAACAATCCATATTTTGCTATATCTTAAAGTACATCTTTTATACTATCACCTATAATTTTATTTACATCTGCTATTAATGTATTAAACTGTGTTTGTGCCTCTAAAAAGTTCTTTGCATCATTATCTTCTAATAATTCAACATATAATTTTTGTACTTTAGCAATTTTTTCTTCATCGTTTTTTCCAGTTTGTATTGCTAACATTTGAGCTTCATATCTTGCATTTTCAAATTCATCTATTTTGCTCTTTAAGTCTGACTTCAAATTTATAACTTGTTTTGCCATTTTATAATTATTATATTCTTTTGAATCTTTTATTTCTTGAGCTAATTTATTTACAGTATCATATACATTCATCTTGTTTCCTCCTATTCAATTGTAACTTTTGCGTCAATTGGACATATATGAATAAAAGTATTTCCATCATTTACTTCTATCTTATTTCCATCTGCATCTTGATATATTGTTTGTTTTTCTCTTGATTCTTTTATGCATTTTATCTTTATTGCTTTACCATTTGTTATATAATATCCATCAAATGTTCCTATATTTTTCAAATCTTGTCTTCCACTTGAATCATTTGGTAAATTTATGTTATTACAAAATGTTATTATAATATTTTTTGTAGTAACTGCAGCTCCAGTATCCCAATCTGTTTGTGCTTTATTTCTAGCATATCTTTTATAAACTTTATTTTCAACATCATATTCATACTTTACTTTTTGTAACTGTGAATGTGGTATACTAACAACATTTGCATCTAGTCCATCTGTTAATTCTACTTCTCTTGTTACATAATTCAAAACACTTTCTTTTGTTGATGTTGTTCTATATTTTTTAGATTCTGCGCTTTTTAAAATCTTAGCTGTACTTGTTACTGCATTATGTGGAGAATATTTATCTTTCACTCTCCAGAATATTTCTGAACTTTCTACTAAACCATTTACATTATTGATACCTAATTTAGGAATATCATACTCTGCTCGCGGACTCCATCCAAAATGAGTATATATTGCATCATTTTCTAATACATAATCTAAGAAATAATGCCTTGAACTCCTAACCGGACCAATTTTTTCCAAATCTTGTCCTTTAAATAATGCCATAAGTCTTGTTTCTCCACCTTCAACAATTATTTCATAAACTATATATGCTTGATTTAATCCAGCTTGTGGCCATGCATCCTTACTATTATCTATCATTACTGCAATAGGTCTAGAATCTCCTGCAAATATTTTTGGTTTTTCCTCTACTACTGTTTGTTCTTCTTGAGGTTCTGCTGTACTTTCCTCTTCTTTATTCTGTACGTTCTGATCATTTGTTATTTTTATTGCTAAAACAATTCCTGCAGCAATAATAGCCAATATTAAAAAAATAATAAGAAGTTTGGTTTTACTTTTTTTCATAAGAATCCCCCTTTAATTTCTTGTTATATTTAGTTTAGCTAAGATTACCTCTTCTTTTTCTCTCATAATCTTTTTATCTTCTTCTTCAATATGATCATATCCCATCAAATGATAAAAACTATGAACAACCATATAACTTAATTCTCTTTTAAAACTATGTCCATATTCTTTAGCTTGTTCTTCAACTCTAGGTATAGAAATAACCATATCTCCTAAAATATCTGCATAAGGAAAATCTTGTTTTTTCACTTTCAAATCTATTTCCTCTTTTTCAAACATAGGAAACGAAAGTACATCCGTTTCCCTGTCTATTTTTCTATACTCTTTATTTAATTTTCTTATATTTTCTGGATTTGTTAATGTGATTTGTATTATTAATTTTGAGTTTAATAAGTTTTCTTCTTTGTAACATTCATCTAAAACTGGTTTAATTATTTTTTCATACTCATCATTTTCTTCAAAGTCCAAATACTCTATTTCATACATTTACTACTTTACCCCTAACCTTTTTGAATTTTCCATTCATTGATTTATATGAATTTCTTAATTCCTTAATTGCTCCATAATCTACTAATTTTCGCTTATAATATTTAATTAATTTTGAAAAATCTATTTTTACATTTTCAATATTTTTTATATCATTTTTCATAAACAATATTTCTTTTTGTTTTATATACTCTTCGAAATCTGTTTCTTTTTTCTTAGATATATCTTTGTATTTATCCCAGAATTTTTTATATTCTTCCCTTTTTAAAGGAGAATCCCAATATACTTTTGTAGATAATAATTTAATATTATAATCTTCAATTAAGTTTATCAACATGTCATATGCTTTTTCTCTTTTGGCAGCAATTTTTGTGTCTTGTACTAATGTTCTAGCATCATTTACTAATTTTTCATAACATTGTTCTGCTACAACTAATGGTAAACTATGTGTAAATAACTTTCTACTAATTCCTAATATTACCATATTTTTTTCAATTGTATCTCTTGTATCTAACTTTCCAACTGAATATTTTTCATATTTTTGGTAATCTTCTTTTAATTCATCATATTGTCCATTATCATTATTTTTAATTTTTAGTGCTAATATATTTTCAATATAATCTTCTAAAGTAAAGAATATTTTTGTATATATCCATTGTTTACTAACATCATATACATCTGTAAAATCAGCTAATTTTATTGAATAATTCTTCAAAATTGCTTTATATATAACATCCATTTTACTAATATAAAATTTTTGGTATTTTTCTATTGCTTTAGCTTTTCCATTTCTTACAACACTATCATGATCTAACTCTAATAAATATTTTTGTTTTCTATTTTTATATTCTACATACTCACTTTCTTTTAAGCTTGTAACTTCATAATATCTTGACAATGCATCTTTTTCAAAGTCTGTTGCATTTCCATTTTTAACTTTTTTATATATTGAATCTAAAACATATTTATCTAATGCTTCTAAATATGCTGTATATGTATTATCAAATTTATTTTCTAATTCATCTTTTTCATAATTTTCATTATTTTCTTTTTGGAGGTTATCAAATGCTCTTAATAAACTACTTCTTTTCATAGAAATAAGCATACTATTAATTCCAACTCTTGTTGGTATTAACATTTTTGTTAGTCTTGTAGTTAGTTTGTTAAAAAATGTCTTATCTGTACCTGTAATTCTTAAACTTCTTTCTTCCATTTGAATCATCCTCTCTAAAATACTATTTTTTCCTCTGTTCCTATATTTTCTTTTACCTCATATGTAACATAAACTTCAATATATTGTTCTGTTTCATGTGTATTAATTTTTTCATCTATTATATTATCATTATTGGGTATTTGTTCTTTTAATTCCTTCTCCAGCTCTTTAATACCAATATTTTTAGCGTCTTCTTTGCTATATGTTTTTTCAACATTTCTCTGTTCTTTATATGTTATTTTTTCTATTGATATTGGTAAATAGAAATCAGAAAATAATTTAATTTTTTTATCTGTGCTTATTGTATCATAAATTTGAAATTTTGAAACCCCTTTATGCAAATTTATTTTAAAATTATTTAATTTTATATTATACTTATTTTCTTCATTCCCAGTGTATTCTGTTACATTTTGTTTATAGAATATTTTTTTGTTTTTGCTATACCAAACTTTTGCTTCTATTTCACCTTTTGCATGAACATATCTAATTCCTGTATATTTTCCTTCTAACCACCCACAAATCAAAGGTTCTCCTACCGCAACAATATCTCCTACATTTACATTTGCAGTCCCATTTTGTGCATTTATTTTTGTTATTACTCCTGTTTTATCAGAAACTATATTACAATATTCATTTTCATCAATAATATTAGGTTTTTCATCAGCTTTGACAATTTTTACAATAGCATTTGTTCCTTTTACTTCAATTCCCATCCAAGCAATATCACTTCTTTTTAATCTTATTTTATTTATAATATCTTTAGTATTAATATTAGATTTCCATTCTCCAACTTTTAATCCATTTTCTTCTAAATCATTTCTTATATTTTCTAAATCACTCCCACCTTCTTCTATATCTATATTCCAAATAAAATTTGAACTAAACAATATGAAACTTGCTAGTACAATTAATAAAAGGCAGAAAATTTTTCTTTTCCTATATTTATGTAATAAAAATGGTATTCCTTTTTTATCTTTTATCTTTACTTTACATTTTGTTTTTTTTGCAATACTTAGTATATTTTTAAAATCATTAATTCCAACATTTAAATCTACTTTTACATTATTATCTTTTTTCAATTTCCAAATTGTAATCTTATTATTGGTACATATATTAATAAATCTTTCTATATAATAACCTTCAATCGAAATTCTTAAATAACCAATAAAATAACTTAATAATATTTTTATAAGCATATATGTCTCCTTCTATTCTATCAATCTTTCAATATCAATACTTTCAATTTTTCCAGTTACTTTTATATCATCATTTGTCATTGTTTCTAAATTCAAATTATATCCATTAATATTTACAATACCGATATTTGTACTTATCCTAACAAAAAACTCTTCATATTCTAGTATTCCTTTATAATTTTCTATTAGCATTTCAGAAAATCCTACAACTGTAAATTTAGGATTATTTGAACATACTTCTTGAGGCATTTCTAATATTTTATCAATCCTTCTAATTTTCTTTTTTTTCATCAATTTTCTCCTATTCTTCAAAATCGTCTAAACTTTTAATTTCATATCCTTGTTCTTTTATGCTTTTTATCAAATCATTTAAAATATTAGTATTAGTTTTTGATGTTGAATGTAATAACATTATTTCGCCATTATGCAGATTCTTTAATATTTTATCTTTTGCTTTTTCTTCATCAGGCTGTTTATTTTCATCCCAATCTTCATATGCAAATGACCACATTACATTTTTATACCCTAAAGAATTTGTTACACTTAATGTATTTTCACTATATTCCCCTTTAGGTGGCCTAATATATTTCATCTCATATTGAAATTTTTCATATACTGCTTGATGTAAATCCATTACTTCTTTTTTTATTTCTTCGCCATTTAAACTAGGCATACTTTTATGATTTACAGTATGATTCCCAACAATATGTCCATCATCAATCATTTGTTTAACTAAATCTGAAGATGTATTTAAATAATGTGCTGTTATAAAAAAAGTAGCCTTAACATCATTTTGCTTAAGTACTTCAAGTATTTTACTTGTATAACCTGCTTCATATCCATTATCAAATGTTAAATATATATACTTTTTTTCCTTATTTCCTAAACATATTCCCTTATATTTATCAAGTAATTCTTTGTTTTTCTTTCCTACATCTGGTTGTTCATGATTATCATTTCTTTTGATTCCCCAACCTATCATAGTATTATCTAAACCATTACTACTAGTTTGTATTGATTTATTTTCATTAATAAAAGTCATACTTAAAACAAATAGCAATATAACTAATACTTGTAATAAAATCTTTCTATTTAATAATTTTCTCATGCTTACCTCCAATTAAATTTTATTTAATATTATGAAGTAGGCTATAAAAAAATAACTAAAGGTTTTACACTTTAATTATTTTATTTTCTAAACTCTTAATGTCAAAAAAATATTTTTTAAACATTGCGTTCTATAAATTTCAATGTTATCATTTAAATAGTTTTATCTTATAATTCAATGAAGGAGTGAAAATTAAATTATGAGTATTAAAAAGAAAAATATTATTAAATTAGTTTCTATATTAATTTTACTCGTTTTACTATCAATTATATTTTTTATTAATAGTCCAAAAGAGTTTGGTAAAATTTACTTTAATAAGCCTGTAAGTTGGGATTTTGCATATGCATATTTATATGATGATAATAAAAACGAACCCTTAGGTGCTTGGCCTGGACAAGAGTTAACACACCTGGAAGATTATATTTATTATTTCAATGTAACTAAAGATATGATTCAAAATCCAGAAAATATCTCAAATTATAAAATTATTTTTAATAGTGGCAATAGTTCACCTAAATATGAAATTAATGCAATTTGTGAAGGATATAATAAGATTTTCAATATCACAACTGGCATAGGAGAAAAAAATACATCTTCTACCGGTAATTGGCTAAATTATAATGAAAATATAAAGATTGGAAAAATACCAACTACTAACAGCAAAATCAAAAATGTTATATATATGATAGGTGATGGTATGGGTGAAAATCACATTATTGCTGGTGGGCTATATAACGAAAAAACTCTTAATATACAAAAAATTAATAATAAATCATATGTAAAAACAGCATCTACAAAAACAATTACTGATAGTGCAGCAGGAGCCACAGCACTTGCTACAGGATATAAAACTAATAATGGTGTTTTGGGAAAAAATAAAAATGGTGAAAATGTAGAAAGTTTAATCGAATATGCTCATTCAAACAACTTAAAAACAGGACTTGTATGTACTCAAATCATAAATCATGCAACTCCAGCTGGTTTTTCTGTTCATATTCCTTCTAGATATAATTATAAAGAAATAGCACTTTCTCAAGTTAAATCAAATATAGACTTAATGCTTGGTGGACGGAAGAAAATATTTCTCTTCCCTTCAAAAGCAAATGTTAGATAATAATTATGAATGGATTAATAATTTTTCAGATATAAAAAATATTTCAAAAGATAAAAAGATAATTGGAACTTTTGCAGAAGATTCTATCTGTGAAGACCAAAACAGAACAAGTTTATCAGATATGACAACAGAAGCACTTTCAAGATTAGAAAACGAAAACGGTTTTCTTGTAATGATTGAAGGATCAGATATAGATACCTTTTCTCACAAAAGCAATATGCAAAAAATGTTAATAGAAATGTTAGAATTTGATAATGCTGTCGGTATTGCTATGAACTATGTTGATACACATCCTGATACACTATTAGTTATAACTGCAGATCATGAAACAGGTGGACTTATTCTAAATAGCACAACATCAAAAGAGCAGTTGACAGATCATTTATTTACATCACGTGGAAATCATACACAAACTGATGTATTAGTATATGCTTATGGTAAAAGTGCAGAGGATCTCACACAATATGATACAATAGACAATACTTCAATTTATAAATTCATAAAACAAGGCTTGACTAATAACATAGAGCATTAATAAGTTAAGTTTTTCATCTTTGAATTATACGAATTTTCGCTTAGGACACCGTGAACCAAATACCACATTACTCATCGAAGTCTGTTCCACAAAGCTTTTATGAATCTCAAGTGGAATTATAAGCTTGACAAACACATACTCCGTCACAGTATGGTCACTACCTTCTTTGGAATAGTATTGTTTGGGTGAAACTTTAATTCCCTTTAGATTAGCAATCTGCTTTAAAAGTCTATCAATTTGAGCTTCTGCATCAATCTTTTCAGTCCAACGATCATCACTACTTGACCAGCCCCATAGGGTAATCTTCTTTTTAAATAGCATAATTCCTCCTTACCAGAATACTGGTAGTCATAAACTAAAGATTTAAACAATTGCGTACAATTTATTATAGCACACTACTTAAAGTATTTCAAATTGCAATTATTTATTTTACAATTTTTTCCAGTTTTGTTATAAATACATACTCTTGCTTTTTCTTATAATTTCAAGTAATACATATAGTTTTATAAATATTTTTTTTAATTTTTTATCTATTGACATTATAAAAAATATGAATTATATTGTT
This sequence comes from uncultured Clostridium sp., assembly GCA_946545015.1. Classification (GTDB taxonomy): domain Bacteria; phylum Bacillota; class Clostridia; order TANB77; family CAG-508; genus CAG-269. The sequence goes on along the minus strand of CAMNMV010000001.1, from coordinate 6,716 downwards.
ATAGTTATTGGAAAATTTTGGAAATATTTACATTTTTATGTAATAAAAATTATTTTGGAGGTATATTATGCTAAATTTTGTCATATGTGATGATAATATTAATATTTTAACTAAACTTTCAAAAATGTTAGAAAACATTTTTATGAAAAATAATTATGAAGCTGAAGTTTCTTTTGCTTCTGATAACGCAGATAAACTTTTGGAATATGTGTGTCTAAATAAAACAGATGTAATTATTCTAGATATAAATTTAAAATCAAGTAAAAATGGAATTGATTTAGCCGAAGAAATTCGTAAAAGAAATAATAATGCCTATATTATATTTACTACAGGTCATTTAGAATTTGCTATGGTAGCTTATAAGGTTAAAACTTTTGATTATATTGCAAAACCAATAACTATGGAAAGATTAGAAGAAACAATAACAAGACTTTATAATGATATTTATAGTCAACCTAAAAAATTCTTAAAAATTGATAATAAAAACACAATTATTGATGAATCTGAAATTAATTATATAAAAAGAGATGGTATGAAAATCGTATTTTGTACAGATAGTAGAGATTATGAAATATATAGTTCATTTAATAAAATCCAAGATACTTTACCTAAAAATTTTGTAAGATGTCATAAATCTTATATTGCAAATTTAGATAAAGTTAGCAACTTTGAACCAGTAGAACACAGATTTATTTTTAGCAATAACACAAGTTGTGACATTGGTCCAAAATTCAAAAACACTATGATGGAGGTAATGAATAATTATGGAAATATTAAATAATATATGGACAGCACTTAGTACACAAAATGAATGGCTAATAACTATTTTAGCCATTCCATTGACATTCTTAGAAAACTTTTTAATTTTACATCTTTTTACGAATTTACTAAATATAAAAACTTCTAAAAAGCAAAAAATTATTTATAGTATTTCTGTACCAATCATTACTTTGCTTACTTTAAATTTTATACCCACACCATATAATTCTTGTGTAAATTATATTATTTTATTTTTTATTATTTATTTTACATTTAGAATAGGAATTTTAAAAAGTTTAATTTCTGTAATTATACCAGCAGCAATTATAGTTTTAATAGGAGCTTTAACACTAAATCCATTTGTAAAAATAACACAGATAGATCTTAATTTAATATTAACAATTCCTATCTATAGAATAACATATAGTTTAGTTAATTATTTAATTTTATTTTTAACTATTCTATTTATTAAAAATAGAAAATTATATTTTCATACTCTTGACGAAGTCGATAAAAAGACTAAAACAATCTCAATAATAAGTATTTTACTAGGTTTCTTCGTATTAGTTTTACAATTAATCATTATGGCATATTATACAAATGAATTACCTGTAATAATTTCTATTTTAAGTTTCATTACTCTATTTTCTTACATAATATTAAGTATATATAGTTTGACTAGAGTAACAAAATTAGTATTAACAAAAAGGCAATTAGAAAATGCCGAAGAATATAATCGAACTTTACAAATATTACATGACAGTGTTAGATGTTTTAAACATGATTATGATAACACTATTGCAGCAATGGGTGGATATGTAAGAACAAATGATATGGAAGGATTAAGAAAGTACTATAAAGAATTAGAAGATGATGTTATGAAAGTATCTAGTTTATATATGTTGAATCCTGAGATAATTAATAATCCAGCAATTTATAGTATTTTAGCTAATAAATATCATAAAGCTGATGAAGCTAATGTAAAACTTAATTTAACTGTATTACTAGATTTAAATACTATTGATATGAAAATATATGAATTCACAAAAATTTTAGGAATACTTTTAGATAATAGTATTGAAGCAGCTAAAGAATGTGATGAAAAAATTCTTAATATTATAATTAAAGATGATTCTAAAAATAATAGACAACTTTTAATAGTAGAAAATACATATAGGCAAAAAGATGTTGATTTAGATAAAATATTTGAAAAAGGTATAACTGGAAAAGAAAATCATACTGGTCTTGGTTTATGGGAAATACGAAAAATATTAAAGAAAAATAATAATTTAAATCTACATACAACTAAAAATGAGAAATATTTTATTCAACAATTAGAAATTTATAAGAGTGAAAAATAGAACAAACTAAGTTTGTTCTATTTTTCTGGATTGTAAATTTATATCATTTAAGATATTTTTCCAGTGTCAACAGGTTTACTGGAAAAATTAATGACTAATTTTAATTAGTCTTTTTTCATAAGACTAGCTGGCATTTTAGGTTGATGCCAAAACGCCAATATAAAACATGCTGTATTTGTAGCTTTAGCATACTTCTCTGCTGTTTTTGCTAAAAATTTAAACATATTCATTCCTCCTTTGTATAATTTTTATAATATAAGGATTCTCCTTAATATTATATTAACTATTTCCATATACTTCATAACCATATTTATTATTAGTTATTTTATATATAAATTTAGTTATACAAAGTGTTTGAATGAAATTGCCAAATATCAAAATATTTGTAATTTCATTATTTGGAACAAAAACTGCAACTATAAGTCCTACTGTTAATGCCACATATGACAATATTTGTTTCTTTCTTCTATCTTTTTTTCTAAGTATTGGGACATTTTCTGTATCAGCTGGTGCATAAAGTTTAATCATCCATATTCCAAATATCCATATTAATGAAATTAATATATATTTTGTAATTACTTCTAAAACTATATATTTACTTAAAACTGCTATACCGCAATAGAATAATGTTGTACAAATTATACAACCAATATGTGTTTTCAAGTGAAAACCACCTGAAAAAGCTTTATAAGGAGTCATTATCAAAAATGTGTATAACGTCAAATCGAAAATTCCAAATAAAAGTGCAACTCCAAGAGTTATAAATATTTTAGGAAATTCTCCTATAATATTTTGTAAGCCATAATTGATTACTTCTGCTTTTTCATCATCTATTTCTGGCATTTCTTTTCTTATCTTATTGGTTAGAAATTCACAAATTTTATCGATCATTCCATCACCTCATTTTTTCTTTTGTTGAGGTAAGTGTAACATCTAAAATATTGCTTTTTTCATTTCACTCGTGAAAGCACTTTATCGTTTTACAAAAAATGTCTATTTTTGTTTTATATAATTTTTGATTTGTTTTATAAAAAAATAGAAGTATGCACATTCTTACACACTTCTACTTTTCTTCTATTCTATTCTTCCTTATTTTATTTTCTTTAATATCGACCATGTCCCAATACTTTCTGGTAAATCTTTGAATATCATTTCTTCTTTAGTTGTAGGATGAACTATTTTTAATTCATAAGCCCATAAAGCAATTTGTTTTCCTTGTCCCCTTGTTCCATATTTTTGATCTCCAAATATGCTATGCCCAAAGTTACTAAGTTGAACTCTTATTTGATGATGTCTTCCTGTATGAAGATTAACTTTTACTAAAGTTAATTTTTTTGCTTCATCATATACAATCACTTCATAATCAAGTTTAGCTAATTTAGCATTTTTCTTTGTCGGAGTTACAACTTTGCTCATATTATTTCTTTCATCTTTATATAAATAATCTTCTAAACTTCCTTTTTCTTTTTCAATTTTTCCATCTACAACTGCTAAATACTTCTTTTCAAATGTTTTATTTCTTACTTCTTCACTTAATCTTGATGCTGCTTTAGAAGTTTTAGCAAAAACCATAACTCCTCCTACAGGTCTATCTAGCCTATGTACTAAACCTAAATAAACGTTTCCAGGCTTATTATATTTTTCTTTTATATAATCTTTAATTAAGGTTAACATATCTATATCACCAGTTTTATCTGCTTGTGATGGAATATTGGGTATTTTCTCAACCACAATAATATGATTATCCTCATATAATATTTTTAAATTATTCATTATTTCTCCCATCTACCATAAATTCCACATGGTAATACAAGTTTAGAATCTTCCATTGGTATTCCAATTTCTCCTGATTCTAATTTTCCTTTATAATTTTTTGAAATTGTTAAATTTAAAATATCTTCTAAAACTTTACTTGATATTCCTGTTGTATAAGAGTTTATTAAAAAGAATAACGGATTATCTGATAATACTTTTGTACATAATTCAACTAAATCGTATATATTATTCTCAAACTGCCAAACTTCCCCTTTAGCACCTCTTCCATAAGAAGGTGGATCCATAATAATCGCATCATATGTATTTCCTCTTCTTATCTCTCTATTAACAAATTTAACAACATCATCAACTATAAATCTTACTGGTCTATCTGCTAATCCTGATGATTCAACATTTTCTTTAGCCCATTGTGTCATACCTTTTGAACTATCTACATGGCAAACTGAAGCACCAGCCGATAAACAAGCAACAGTTGCTCCTCCAGTATATGCAAATAAATTTAATACTTTTATTTCTCTTTTTTCTGATTTTATTTTATCAATCATCCAGTCCCAATTGACTGCTTGCTCAGGAAATAATCCAGTATGTTTAAATCCCATAGGCTTAATATTAAATGTTAAATTTTTATAATGTACTTGCCATTTGTCCGGCATTTTTTTGTTAAATTCCCATGAACCACCACCAGATTTGCTTCTATGATATGTTGCGTTTATTCCTTTCCATTTATTTGGAAAACTTTTATTTTTCCAAATAATTTGTGGATCTGGTCTTGATAGTACTATATCTCCCCATCTTTCTAATTTTTGGCCATCTGCCATATCTAATATTTTATATTCTTTCCAATTACTTGCTAATTTCATTATTATTTTTTCTCCTTTCAATACCAAAAAAAATAATACTATTTATCAATAGTATTATTTTACCATATTTAATTGTATTTTTCAAATACTTTGTAAAACATTTATAAAGCTATAAATCAGGAAAAAATTCAAACAGGAAAACATTATAAGAATTATAAACATAAGGCTTACAATCTTGTGCCTTTTTATTATATTTAAAAACTTGTTTTTTTTTCCTACTTCTAATCTATTTAATTCACTATTATAATTAATCTCAAATACATTTTCATTTGTAATTTCCATAATAAAAATCCCCCTTATATACATATGTATATTCATGAGGATTTTATTTAGAACACTTTTTATAAATTTATTCATTAATTATTTAAGATTTTTCTAGCTAATTCTTCATTAATTCCTTTCACTTGTATAATTTCATCTATACTAGCTTGTTTTATCTTTTCTACGCTACCAAATTTTTTTAGTAATGCTTGTTTTTTGGCAGGTCCTATTCCCTCTATTTCATCTAACTCAGATTTGGTAATGGAACTATCTCTTAATTTTCTATGATATGTTATTGCTGTATCATGAACTGTATCTTGGAATAATGTAATTAAATTCATTAATTTATCTGAAATCTTAATTTCCTTTCTTTCTTCATTTATTAACGCTCTAGTTCTATGTTTATCATCTTTTACCATTCCAAAAACTGGAATATTTAGTCCATAAGACCTTATCGCCTCTTTTATAGCTCTTATTTGAGTTATTCCTCCATCTGCAAAAATAACATTTGGCAATTCTCCAAATCCCCCTTTAGGATTATCAATTGAATGTTTTAATCTTCTTGTTATTGCTTCATTAGTGCATCTTGGATCATCTTGACCTAACACTGTTTTAATTTTAAATCTTCTTGATAAATTTTTCTTAATAACACCATCTTGTAATACACACATTGCTGCAACTATAAACTCTCCAGAAATATTTGAAATATCATATGTTTCAATTTTATGTGGCATTTTATCTAATTCTAACACTTGTTTTAATTCTAACAATATTTCACTTTTATCTTTTTCTTTATTTTCCAATGTTACTTTAGCGTTATTTTCTGCCATTTCAACAAATCTCAATTTTTCACCTTTTTTAGGATTTTTTAATTCTACTTTCTTTTCTGCTTCTTTTGATAACCAATCTTCTAACAATTCTTTATCTTCTAACTCTTCTTGTAACATTATTTTATTAGGAATATTAGGATTATCAATGTAAAACTGTTTTATAAATCCTGATAATATCTCTTTATCATCCATATCTTTTAATTCTGGAAAAAAATAATGCTCTCTGCCTATCATTTTGCTTCCTCTTACAAAAAATATTTCTATGCAAACTTGCATTTCAGATTTTGCAATTCCTATAACATCAATTGCCTTTTCATTTATATTAGAAACTTTTTGTTTTTCAGAAACTTTTATTAGAGCAAATTTTCTATCTCTTAATTCAGCTGCTTTTTCGTATTCTTGCTTTTTAGATGCTTCTTCCATTTGTAAATCAATTTCTTTAATAATTTTATCTATTTTTCCATCTAATAAATCTATAATTTCATCTATCTGTTTTCTATATTCCTCTTTTGAAACAAGCCCAACGCATGGAGCCATACATCTTTTTATATGATAATTCAAACATGCTCTAGTGGTCGATTTAAAATTTCTACATTGACGAATCTTATATTTTTGTTTTATAAAATTAACCATTTCTTTTGCAGCTCCTGGATTTGCGTAAGGTCCAAAATATTTAGAGCCATCATTTACAATCCTTCTTGTTATTATTACATTTGGAAAATCCGATTTGATATCTACTTTTATATATGGATATGTTTTATCATCTTTTAATAAAACATTAAATTTAGGTCTATTCTTTTTTATAAGATTACACTCTAAAATCAATGCTTCAGCTTCATTATCAACAACAATATATTCAAAATGATCTA